>NZ_JASJXN010000017.1:0-107194 GCF_035018705.1 Undibacterium sp. RTI2.2
GGCCGCTCCTTTCTCATCTATTTTGCGCTTCTCGCAATAAAATTACTCTCCGGTGTTTCGTTTTGCAAGAACCTCAAATGCCAGAAATGCGCTACCGTTTCCCTTCACGCTAACGCCACCGATCAGCGCTTTTCCTGTAATCATCATAATGCGTGTACTTTCGTAAAAGCAGTTTTTGCCACTTCCAGTTTATTTCTTAAAGCCGGACCAAATGCCGGTGCTTCGATCTCAAAAGTTTCACCTGCCTGCACGCTGACATTGTCTGCAAAACTCAGTGTAGCGGTGCCAAAAAAATGAATATGTACATCGCCAGGACGGTTGAACAAGGTATATTTAAAATGGTGATATTCTAAATTCGCAATCGTATGGGACATATTTTGTTCGCCACTGACGAAGGATTTTTCCCATCGCACTTGCCCCTGTTTATCAATAATGCGCGATGTTCCGGCAACATGGGATGGCAACTCACCCACAAGCAAAGCAGGACCGATACTGCATGGGCGTAATTTTGAATGGGCCAGATAAAGATAATTCTGGCGCTCGGTAATATGATCTGAAAATTCATTTCCAATCGCATAACCAACACGATATGGCGCACCATCATCGCCGATCACGTATAAACCGGCAATTTCTGGCTCTTCACCACCATCCAACGCAAAATCAGGCATGTTCAATGTCTGTCCACTAGCGCTGACAACGGAGCCGTCTCCTTTATAAAACCATTCTGGTTGTGCTCCAACCTGACCTTGCTTTGGCTTTCCACCTTCAACGCCAAGGCGAAACATTTTCATACTGTCGCTCAGCGTGTCCACATCGCCACCGATTTTTTTATGCATAGCATCACGTGCATCGGCGCTGCCAAGATGGGTTAAACCCGTCCCGGTGACATAGCAATGCGCTGGATCTGCATGATCTAGCGGCGGCAAAATACGACCTGCTTTTGCAATATCCTCATACTGATAGACCACATTACCAATAGCCGAATTAGCCAATTGCTCAAGCCCAATCTGCTGCCGGATGGCGCTCTGTGCCAGCGCATAGGTTGACGAATAGCCATCAATCACACGAATACTGGACTGCTCCAGAATGCCAATATGTCGTGTCCCGGCTCCTGTAGTAGATTCGGTAAGAAATTGAATGAGTAACATGTGAGTTCCGCGATGAAAAGTGAGATGAAAAGCGTAGTGAAAATAGATAAAATAGATAGCAACTACGCTTTATTTGAATGCTTGGTGTGAATGCTTATTGAGAATATTAATGAGAATGTTTAGGTACGGCAGAGCCACGACTACCCAGCAAAAAGTCAAAATCACAACCCTCATCAGCCTGCAATACATGATCGATATAGAGCTTCTGATAACCGCTCTTGGCAGTAGGAACTTGGTTGGTGGCACGTGTTGCCAAGCGCTCTGTCATTTCTGATTCAGAAATATCTAAGTTCAAACTACCTTTGCTACAATCAAGCGAAATCCAATCTCCATCCTGAACGATTCCCAAAGGCCCACCCGCCATTGCCTCCGGTGCCACGTGCAATACGACTGTGCCATATGCAGTACCACTCATACGAGCGTCTGAAATACGCACCATGTCTTTCACACCTTGGGCCAGCAACTTCGGCGGCAAACCCATATTGCCCACTTCGGCCATACCAGGATAGCCCTTAGGACCACAGTTCTTCATCACCAAAATTGAATTTGCATCTACCTCAAGATCGGGATCAACAATACGTTCTTTATAATGATCAAAATCCTCAAATACTACTGCCTGACCACGATGTTGCATCAGATGTGGCGATGCAGCTGAAGGTTTTAAGACAGCACCACGTGGCGCCAGATTGCCACGCAAAATACAAATTCCACCATCGGCGATCAAAGGATTTACCAACGGTCTGATCACTTCGTCGTCATATACCGGAGCATCTTGGCAATTCTCCCAAAGAGATTTTCCGTTGACGGTTAAGGCCGCTTTGTGCGGTAGTAAGTTACCTTCACCTAAGCGCCGTATCGCACCGGGCAAACCACCCGCGTAATAGAACTCCTCCATCAAAAACCGCCCCGACGGCAATAAATCAACAATCGTTGGCGTGCCCTTGCCTATCGTTGTCCAGTCCTCTAGTTCCAGATCAACACCGATGCGCCCGGCGATGGCTTTTAAATGAATGACTGCATTGGTTGAGCCGCCGATGGCGGCATTCACCCGAATCGCATTCTCAAACGCAGCGCGAGTCAATACCTTGGATAAACGCAAATCCTCCCACACCATTTCTACAATGCGGATGCCGGACATATGTGCCAATACATAACGACGTGAATCGACCGCAGGGATCGCGGCGTTATGCGGCAGCGAGGTACCCAGAGCCTCGGCCATGCAGGCCATCGTCGATGCTGTCCCCATGGTATTACAGGTACCTGCAGAGCGCGACATACCGGACTCTGCCGCCATAAACTGATGCATCGTGATGTCGCCAGCCTTGACGGCTTCATGCAATTGCCAGACCGCCGTACCTGAGCCAATATTTTTACCATTAAGCTTGCCGTTGAGCATAGGCCCGCCGCTTACAACGATGGTGGGAATATCGCAACTTGCCGCGCCCATCAGCAAGGCGGGAGTCGTCTTATCACAGCCAACCAGCAGCACTACCGCATCCATAGGATTACCGCGGATCGATTCTTCGACATCCATGCTGGCAAGATTACGGGTCAACATCGCCGTGGGGCGCAAATTGGATTCGCCATTCGAGAATACAGGGAACTCAACCGGGAAACCGCCCGCCTCCAGTATCCCTTTTTTGACATGCTCTGCCAGCTGGCGGAAATGGGCATTACAGGGCGTTAATTCTGACCAAGTATTGCAAATACCGATGATCGGCTTCCCCTGAAATTCATGATCAGGAATGCCCTGATTTTTCATCCAGCTGCGATACATAAAACCATTTTTATCTTGGGTGCCGAACCACTCAGCCGAGCGTAGCGCGACCTTCTTTTTTGTCTCTGACATGCATACTCCTTATTTTTATATTGCCAGCCCAATGTGTCTCATCCGGCTGGGTAGCGATATAGAAATAATACGGAGTTCATCGATGCCTTTCCAATCACTTTTTATTTAGTAATGATATTCGATTTGATATCGATAAAGTGATCAAGAGCATTAAAATGCACAATACCAACGTCCAATGATCATGCGGCCTTCAAGACAAAAATGACTGGAAAGCCTTATTATCATTAGACCCTGCACTCAGGATTTTTGAACATTGATATCAAAGTAAGCCGGATAAATAACCGATGATCTGCGATAGAAACCAGTAAAGTACAGAATTAGCTGCGCAATCCTAAGAATGTCTAGCTAAATACGTCGGCCTAAAAATCGTTGTTCCGGGATACCTCGAACATCGTCCAGCTCAGCATGAAAAATACCTCCCGCTTGTGGCTGCAATGCCAACTCAGTATCAGACAGTGAAACACGCGCCGTACTGATGTAAAGCGCATTGAACTCCGGCCCGCCAAAAGTAACACAGCTCGGTTGTGATACTGGCAGATCAAGCACTCGATCTATTTGTCCATCTGGCCCATAGCGCACCACACGTCGCCCTCCCCATTGCGCGTTCCACAAGTACCCTTCGGCATCGATAGTTGATCCATCCGGCTCACCAGGCTGATCGCTCAGTTCGGCAAACACTCGGTCGTCCGAAATCGTGCCGCTGATCGCGTCATAGCTGCAGCAACGAATAACTTTTTCAGGAGAGTTGCAGTAATACATGGTGCCGCCATCAGGACTAAAGCAAATACTATTCGCCACTGCGGCTTGGGATAAAGGCAGACGCTCTAAGCTTAGGTCGGTATTGAGGCGATAAAAACTACCGATCGCCGCCGCATCAGGTGCTTGATTAAAACAGCCAAACACAAAACGCCCCTGACGGTCGCAGCGACCATCGTTGATGCGCGTCGTTGGAAGATCAGATTCCACATCGCAAATCGGTGTGATCAGTGCAGTCGAAAATTGAAAATAAGCGAGTCGGGAGGCCAGACCGAGTAACAATTGATCATCGTCATCGGTTAAAGCGAAGCAAGCTAATCGTTCTGGCATAGCCCACTGAAAAATCTCATCGCTCGCCGGATGATAGGACCATAGACATGCACCTTCTATATCGGTCCATAACAAGCGCTGCAAGCGCTCACACCATAAAATGCATTCACCTAATATGTTCTTGGCATCTATTTTGAGTTGCATCATGCGATCAATTTTATATTCACCATTAAATTGCTAATGCGTTGGCTAATGAATTCATTAATAAGTCCATTTTGCGATTCAACTGAAATCTTTCCACCCACCATGACGATCAGGCTTGTACCGAAAACCGATAAACCGAAAAGCTTTCATATTCCTCACCTGGCCGTAAAATAGTATTCGGAAAAGCAGTCTGATTTGGTGAGTCGGGATAATGTTGTGGCTCCAAACAAAAACCACTGCGATGACCGTAATGAGCAGTCTTCCCCGACAATGAACCATCCAGAAAATTACCGCTATAAAACTGTATGCCTGGTTCTTGCGTCCACAATTCCAGTACGCGTCCAGACACGGGTTCATGTACATGCGCAGCCAGACTCAATTCTTGAGATCGACTTTTGTTCAGCACATAATTGTGGTCATAACCGCTACCATAGCCCAGTTGCTGATCCTCGTCATGAATCCTCGCGCCTATGAGTTTAGGCGTACGAAAATCAAATGCAGTATCGGCCACAGGCAATAAGCTGCCGGTCGGTATCAACGCACTATTCACCGGGAGGTAAGTATCGGCGTTGATCATTAACTCATGACCCAGAATGTCGCTCACTCCATCACTAATTCCGGCCAGATTAAAATAAGTATGTTGAGTCAGATTGATAGGCGTCGCTTGATCAGTTACCGCTTGATACAGCACTTGCAGTTCGTTGGCATTAGTCAGTGTGTAAGTGACGGTGACTTGCAGATTGCCGGGATATCCTTGCTCACCATCGACACTGAGGTAGCTCAAAGTCAGGCCAACCGCAGTAATGTCGCCTCGTGCATCATTGCGGACAAAAGGTACGGCGTCCCACTTCACTCGATGGAAACCTGCTGATCCACCATGCAAATGATGGGCACCATCATTACAGGGGAGTTGATGACTGACGCCATCCAGCACGAAACGTCCATCGGCAATGCGGTTACCAAAACGACCGATCAAGGCACCAAAATAAGGAGAGACATCGCAATACGGCGCCAGATGATCAAAGCCTAGCGTCACGTCGGTAAACTGACCGTGTTTATCAGGCACATGCAACTCGGTGATAATGCCGCCAAAGTCGGTAATTTTGACGATCATGCCCTGGCTATTGGTTAAAGTGAATAGCTGTGCATCCCTGCCGTCTGGTAGTTGTCCAAATACTTTTTGACTGATGGAAGGTATCTCGCGGTTGTCACTCATGCCGAAGTCTCCATCACTATTTTATTAAATTTGCCACTCATCGTTACGGCTCTGAGGGACGACCAAACATGGGCATTCCGTTCGCATCCCACTTCAATTTTTTGACAAAAGTATGGCGGTCTGGATTCCAGAGCGGATCACCGATAATCTCGGTGTATGTGCGTGCGTGATAGACCAGCATGACGCTATCGCCATCTGCATCAAAGGTAAAGCTATTATGACCAGGGCCATAAATTCCGTGCTCGTAGCAGGTCTGGAATACGGGTTCTTTGGTCTTAGTCCATACAGATGGGTCTAGTAAATTGGCTTGATCATCAGCCCACAATAATCCCATGGCGTAATTTTCATCGGTAGCACTAGCAGAGTAGCTGATGAATATCTTGCCGTGACATTTTAATATTGACGGCCCTTCATTGACCCAGAATCCACGGATTTCCCAATCAAATTCTGGCTTACTGAGCATGACCGGTGGCCCGCCGAGCTCCCAGGGGGTTTTCATTGGGGCGATGTAGATGTTGGAGTTACCTTCAATTGCCGGATCTTTTTGCGCCCATACGTAATACAACACACCCTGATGAGTAAACGTTGTCGCATCTAGGCAAAAGCTGTCGATACCAGTGTCGATTTGCCCCATGAATTGCCATTCACCTTGCAAGGGATTGCTATTCGTATTACGGATAGCGTACATCCGATGTTGAAACAGTTTATCCTTGATCTCGCGACTTGGTGCTGCAGCAAAGTAAACATACCAGGCACCCTGATTAAAATGCAGTTCTGGCGCCCAGACCAATTCGCTGTATGGGCCGGTATCTGGCTTATGCCAGACATCGACCGTCTCCGCATTTGCCAGTTCTACAATCGATTTGGCACGACGTAATTCTATACGGTCATATTGCGGCACTGAGGCTGTGAAATAGTAATAGCCATCGGTATGCTGATAGATATGTGGGTCAGCACGTTGCTCAATTAAAGGGTGTAATTTTTCAGTCACGGTTATTTCCCATAGTCACATTGCGATCACAAAAAAGATCAGCAACTGACGTCAATACATTAATCTCATTTCAAAACTATATTTCGACTTCACACCTTAGCCTGCTACATAACCTTTAGTGCGCATTTCGTCTTTCACACCGCTGTAGTAATCGTCATTAATACGGTACTTAAACATCAACAATCCCATGATGAAATGGAACACGCCCGGGATCACCGAAAACATTAAGACAATGCCGGTCAAAGCGAATTGAGTCTGCTCTTGATTAGCCTGGTAATTAAAATAGCTCAGCAAGATACCTACCAAGCCGCCCGCTACTGCCATGCCGATCTTTTGACAAACTGAAATACCGCCGAAGGCAAATCCAGAGACCCGCTTACCAGTTTTTACCTGGCCATAATCAATGGTCTCTGCAATCGCCGACCAAAATACAGGTGCATGCAAATCCACTACAAAGGACAATAAAAAATACAAAACAAATGCTAAAGCCGTATCGCCGGGTTTAACCACCAGATAAATCAATGCGCTGATCAAGGCGACCGCGATTTGTGTATAACGGAATAGTTTTACCTTGCAATAAAATTTGGTGATCCAGGTTGAGGCAACCATCGACAAAATCGCTGCGACGACACCGGTAGATAAAAAAGCAGCGACTGTTTCTGTGTTGGCACCCAAAAAGTATTTAGCGTAATAAATTGCCACAGATCCGCGCACCACATAGCCGACCGTACCCGTGACACAGACGCCGCATAAAATCAGCCATTGATCATTGCGTAAGAGCACCGCTAACTGCGAAGACAAAGACTGTTTTTCGACAACATGTAAAACCCGTTCTGTGGTGCTGAAATAGCAGAATAAAAATAAAGCAACACCCATTACTGCCATCACCGCCATTGCAGCCTGGTAGCCGACTGCCGGATTACCAGCACCCCATTTTTGCGCCAGCAGGGGCACAATTATTGTCACCATAAACGCGCCGATTTTGGCAAAAAACAGCCGATACCCGTTCGCCGACAAACGCTCTTTAGGATCATTGGTCAAAGCACTCACTAACGAGATATAAGGAATACCAACCCCTGCCGTCATCACCGTCATTAAAATATAGGTGGAATACGCCCAGACCAATTTGGCGCTGTATTGCCACTCAGGCGTAGTAAAAACAAAAAATACACTGACGCCATAAGGCACAGCCAGCCACAATAAATAAGGACGGTAGCGACCAGCACGGCTGGTGTATCTATCAGTGATTTGCCCCATCCCTAAATCAGCAATCGCACCGACAAACTTAACCAAGACAAAGAGTAAAGCGAGGTCGGTCGTTTTTAAACCATAGATGTCGGTATAAAAAAAAGTAATGATCAGCATCATCGATGAGATCACTACATTTAAGGCCATATCACCTGCCCCAAAACCCACTTTTTCTACTGTCGATAATTTTTGAGTATTCATTTAATTTTTGCCCGGTACAGGTACCAGTTATATGTTCGTCTCAACCAAAAAGGGCATTGCTGCTATTTAGCAATGCCCCGATGAAATCACCTACTGGTGTTGATGTACCTATGTTTTTTACCTTGATCTGTTTAGCTTTGAAAGATTAACCTTTCCAGTTCAAGCCTATACCTATCCTGCGGTCATAGCGGCGGGTGTCACGCGGATACACATTAGGATTGCTAAAGTAATCGCTGTACTTAAAGTCCAACAAATTGCTGCCATCTAAAGTGATTGAAAGATTAGGCGTGATCTTATAGCTCAGCGACCCATCCAGAGACGATATTGGCGCAACTGTCAAATCCAAACCTGAATTAGAGGCATTATAAGTATCCACAAATTTAGAACGCCAGTTATAAGCCAAACGTCCAGACCAACCATTTTTCTCATACAAAGCGGCAACGTTATAAGAGAATTTTGATAAGCCGGTGAAAGGTTTATCGACTAAAGTCGGGTCAACTGATTTGGTCGTTTTACCTTCCATATAAGTCACGTTCGCCTGTAAACCAAAGCCACCTAACCAGCCAGGCAACTTATCATAAAACTGCTGATACGCGACTTCCAAACCTTGCAATTGTCCGCTGTCGGTATTGTAAGGACGTGTGACCTGATATACCGTCCCCGCGAAAGTTTCCGCTTGTGTTTTATTGAGAATATAGCCGTCAAAATAATGCTGGAAAACCGCCGCGCTGACAGATCCCGCTGGTGCAAAATACCACTCAAGTGCAGCATCAAAATTGCGACCTGTTACTGGTTTTAAGTCTGGATTACCGCCTGTCGCGGTCGGATTGACAGTCACGCCAGCATTTATATAAGCCGCCCCCGGATTGAGCTGCGCAAAATCAGGACGAGTAATCGTTTTACCCGCTGCCAGACGGGCGATCAGATCTGGTCGCAAATTAAATTTAAAACTCATGCTCGGCAACACATCTGTACTCGAACTGCTTTTTTGTGTCGCAACATAGCTACCGTCGGTCAACAAATTGTTACCTTGCAGTTCCTCGTCTGTTTTAACTATTCGTACACCAATGACTCCACTGACAGGCACGCTACCCCAGTCGAAGCCAACATTTGTTTTTCCATAAAACGCATAGCTTTTTTCAGAGTCCTGGAACATCGATCCCGGATCAAGCGCTTTCGCGCTGGAAGAACCTGTTACTGCATTGCGAATCGCGGCCGTATTATTGATCAGGAAAGTAGCACACGGTGTGTACCATTGCGCAAGGCCGTAGTTACCGCCCAAGGCTGGCGATACACAGCTCAAACCATTAATACTGGCAGCATTAATGCCTGGTGGCGCACCCACTCCACCTTCAAATGATTTGATCGATTCTGCCGTTCTGCTAGAGACGCGAACGCCAGCGCTAAACTCTTTAAATAAACCATCAGCCTCTGGCGTATAGAAACCATCCGCACGCCAGTCGGTTGAGCCCCCTTTATCACGACCATAACGATCCAATAAATTGAAATAAAGAGAAATTTTTCGCGTCCTTCATATCAATACCCGTATATTGAAAATTAGGCGTGCCATTCAAGCTGGTATTGACGTTGACATTAGGTACCGTAGTATTGGTATCCAGGATAGGATTAGCCCAAGTATATTTGCTTGAGGTAGTAGATATTTCTGAGGTAAATTTTAAGCCCGGACTCGCATTCCACCGGCCACCGACGGCAAACTGCTGTGTCAGCGTATCCGCCTTATTTGCCTGGGTTGAGTCGATAGTAAAAGTGTTATGCGAAGAGATCGTCTGCACCTGATTTGTACCAGGAATCGTCGTGGTCGTCACTGAATTACCAAGCCATGGCAGCCCGACAAAAAAATCTGTTTCAAACGTGTTTTTATAGCGGGTAGAGATGCCCTCCGCGTACAACTCAACATCGGCATTAGGACGCCATTGCACAGCAACGTTCTCTGCCAAACGACGACGATTACCAGGAATGGCTTCAATACCCATCACAAAAGGACCGGTGAGATTAGGGCCTTGGCTAGTTGGGTTGGTATTAAATGCGCGTTCTTCCTGGTACTTATTTTCAACATAAGACAGACCGAATAGGGCACCAAATTCACCGTAGGCTGTTTTCCAGCGATTGGACACCATCATCCCGACATTAGGGTCATTGGATTTTGATTTATCGCTGTTTTCTAAATGCCCATTGGCTGAAAATGTGTAGCCTTTAAAATCGAAAGGCCGGTTGGTGCGGACATCCACTACACCAGCAATACCGCCTTCCACCAAATCGGCGCTTTGGGATTTATACACATCGACCCGTTGCAACATAGTTGACGGGATATCCGCCAGGTTCACATAGCGTCCGTTGGTGGTGTACATTTCTCTACCGTTTAATAGCGTAGCAATCCCGGGAAGCCCGCGTATCAAGACCGAATTGGCTTCTCCGGCATCACGACGAACCTGAATCCCGCTCACACGCGCCAAAGTCTCGGCAACATTTGTATCGGGGAATTTACCAATATCATCGGCAACAATGGTGTCGATGACCTGATCTGAATTTCTTTTGATTTGCAGTGCGCTTTCAGCCGACTTGCGTACACCGGTGACCACTACTACGACACCTTCGTCAGCAGCGGCGGCAACTGCTTTAGTTTCTTGCGCCCAGACAGAAGCACAAGTCAGTATCCCGACACTGGCGAGCGCCGCCACAGATACTTTTAAAACCAAAGGGCGATAAGGCTTGGCCATATCTGGGCCAGATACGTTACGTTTCATACGTCTCCAATTTATTTTTAGTTATGTGCTTCAAGGTCAGGCATTTTTATCTACATGCTCTAAATTCATCTTAAGGTGCGCACAAAAATCTCTCCAATCAATTTTTTAGCGTTTTCGATATCAATATCGGTATCGGGAACTCCCTTAGGAATTAGCGCTAGAAGCGCGCTTAGAGCGCGACTCCAGAATTGATTGGCTACAACGATGTCAGATCACATTGCCAAAAAGGGCAAGCTCGCCCTTGTAAGCCTAGGGAAATTGCCATGCCAGAGAAATTCAGCACAATTTGTGCACATATTGTTCAAGCAAGATGTGATGTAAGCCAGCACGGTTTAAGAGCGGCATAGATTAGCTCATCGCAAGAGATAGTTTTTTTCTGTGTAAAAACCGTGGGAATTTACAACACTTCTGCTAGCAACTGCAACACTCAATGCAATCCTCCTTGGTAATTATGTCGTGCCAAGTTTGAAGGAGTGGCGAATGAGTTAGCAAAAAATGGTGATCGTAAAGAGCTTCAGGCTCGCAACGAAGCGTCATGAGCCTGAAACTGATCCTGACCTAACGCTGACAAAATAGCGAAAAGATTAGTAAGTTGGCCATCCATTCGAGAAATACAGATCATTTAAAAACAGGACGCCATTGAAATTATTCTGACTATCCAGTTTATGTCTGGCGAGCACACCGTTACTAACCGACTCTCCGCCAGGAGCAAAAAAACGACCGCCACCCGCCTCCAAGGTAGTACCGCCAGAATTGAGCATATCGTTACCGCTCATGTCGAGATAAGGGCCAGTAATACTGGTCGATCTACCATAAGAGATGTGATAAGTGCTGTTGGCTTTTGAGCAGCAAGTACCTTTAGAAACAAACAGGTAGTAGTAGCCACCATTGATCATGATGAAGGCGTTTTCAATCCCACTACTGTCAGAGGCTAGGTGGTATCGGGTACCAATCGGCTTTAATGTGGTCGGATCAACTCTGCTGGTATAAATCCCAGTC
Organism: Undibacterium sp. RTI2.2; assembly: GCF_035018705.1. Classification (NCBI taxonomy): domain Bacteria; kingdom Pseudomonadati; phylum Pseudomonadota; class Betaproteobacteria; order Burkholderiales; family Oxalobacteraceae; genus Undibacterium; species Undibacterium sp. RTI2.2. Next base: position 11,648 of record NZ_JASJXN010000017.1, read on the forward strand.
CACCAGGACCCAAAAGTCAGCCACGGCTGCCCCGCTTTATCGACTACAAAATTCGGATCAATCGCATTAAAGTTATCGCCACTCTTAGAGGACAACACAAGCCCTTTATCAACCCAGTCGCCCTTGGCAATACTGGATGCAGTAGCAAGGCCGATGGCGGATTTTTGCGAACCGAAGGTCGATACGGCATAGTACAAAATCGCTTTGCCATTATAGACACGCATGTCGGGTGCCCAAACGACTTTAGAATTGCCGTTGTACTGCCCCCACCACGACAAACCGCCAGCAAATATGCTGCCACCTTGCGTCCAGGCATGTCCGTCAGGCGAGTATTTGACACCAATGCCGGTGTCGCTGGTTTCAACGATCCACCAAGTGTTACCGTCTTTTATCATACTAGGATCATGCGTCACGACTGCGCCGGTTAACGTCCATGCCGCGGCCTGTGCGCTGGATACTGGCAAGATACTGCTAAGCATAATACCGACGATTACCGACCATTTTTTGATGCGATTTATCTTGTTCATCGTAGCCTCTATTTTATGTATGTAAATATAATTGGCATTATATTTACTCTGGCGTTTTTGCCAAATGTGGGTGTCTCCCACATTTATACTGCGATAAACAAATTGTCTCGTCCAATCACTTTTTTATGACGATCCATATTGCTATGGATATCAATCTGGGCTTACCAACGGGCACCATAACGCGACGCGATCACTAAAACTACCGCGACGTTTTGTCTATCATTAAATGAATTTTAAAACGTAATTGCGATGCGACCAAAAAGATACTCGTCCGTTAAACATTCTTGTCTGATCTTATCTGTATAGGAGGACGGCGTTGTGATTGCAACGGCAATTTCGCGTAGTGTAGGATTAGTGTCTGGCGATGAGAGCCTGTTGATTGAGCCAATCTATGTCAACCAAATAGCAATATTGAAGAGGTTTTCTGCTGGAGGAGCAGAAATGATTTTTTCTTACGGACTTAGTTACTACATCTTTACTACATCTTTACCACATCTGAATTGATCGCTCAGTTGCCAGATTAATTTGCCAGGCTAGCTTGACTGCTTAGGTCATTCTGAGCAAGTGCGTGGCTGTTTGCTACACAGCCTGGTTAATTGCTTATTTTATACCAATAATTAATATACTCCCCATAAAGTAATAAAAATATCGCTTATAGACCAATAATTACAAAGACAATAAAATATACCTATAGGGAGTATTAAAAATCACAAACCAAACACAAACTAAGCATCAATCCAAAATCTATTCAGTACCACGCAAAAGCATACGTGCAGCGGCTCACTGACGTCTGGTCGCATTCGCTGAACTTATCCCCCAGTTAAACGCAATAACAAGGCGTTTATAACGCTTGCAAAATAATCTTTTAAAGCTCTTTCAGGTAGTAGCGATTCCCGTTATTACTGACGATGACATTATCTTCTAATCTGCCGGCGGGCGTCCCGTACATCAGTTTTTGAAGGTCTGCCTTTTTATAAAAGAAAAGACCATGCTCTGTATTCGTTTCTGCCGGATGATCGCCAGGTTCTGCGTAATAAACACGGTCTAACAAATAGCCTACCGGGCTCTGCTGATCCGCGTGAGAGAACAAATCATATTGCACGGCTGCTTGTAAATCTAAGTATTCATCACTCATGTACATCTCCAGAAAATTTTTTGATTTTAATTAAATAGGGTAAAATAGAAAGCAGAATCAAGCATCCGGCACTCTTCCCAAATAGGGGCCAGTGGACTTGCTCCAATGCGCCAGATCCTCACTTGCTTCCGCCTCAGAATGAAAAGTTTTTTCCGAGGTGATGGACTTGCCCTCAACTTCTTTTTTAGAGTGCGGATCAATATGGAAGTCATACACTCGCCACAACCAAAGACCTTCGGGCGTTTCATGAAATTGTGTTTTAGTAGACATCATCATTCCTTCAAAAAAAACGTAGCCTTTAATTTGAGCCAAGAGAAAGTAAAAATCCCGCTAACAAGACGATGAACACCAGCGATAGTGCAGCGGCACCGATGTCTCGCGCCAGCGTCGCAGTCCAAGATGGCTTCCCGATATTAAATTCATCGACCTCGTTATCAAAAATCAGGCTCTCATTTTTTGCTTCAGCTTGGGCATGCATACGAATCTCCATTTTTCTGGTTGGCTCTGACCGTGTCACAGCTGACTTGAAATTACGCCGATTAATGGCAGAGATCGGTTCGATAACCCACATAAGTCCTTTTTTCCTGCGATTGTTATTTTGCTTGGTAAGCGTCGCTGAATTCTGTTGGACTCTTACTTAATTACCGCCTCGATTACGCTTACGTGCGGTCACACACAGACTATGTTCAGGCTTAAACCATAAACTCGGCACCCGACTTAACAACTACCGAAGGGTCAGCCATGTCATCTCTTATGCCACCGGATTTGCCACCAACGTCACCCCTGCCTTATAAATCAAGCTATGAAATGTCTGAAGAGGAAGAGGATGAAACACAAATTGGTTTGCTCAAAACGCTGCGACATATTTCGGACATCACCTACAAAGATTCAGGTCACGCGACCCGTAGTGTGCATGCAAAAAGTCATGGCTTATTACATGGGGAAATGTCGGTTGTAGACAATCTGGCGCCCGCTCTGGCACAAGGTATTTTTGCTACTCCCGGAACATGGCCGGTGGTCATCAGATTATCGACCATCCCAGGTGATGTACTGGACGATGCCGTATCCACACCACGCGGTATGGCAATTAAACTGATTGGTGTAAAAGGAGAAAGGCTGGCAGGTAGCGAGGACGATGTTACTCAAGATTTTTTATTGGTCAACGGCAGCCCTACTTTTGCGGCGCCACGGGCGAAAGAATTTTTGGGTAGCTTAAAATTATTAGCATCGACGACCGATAAAGCGCCGGGCTTGAAAAAGGTATTGTCCTCAGTATTACAAAGCACAGAAAAAGTGCTGGAAGCGGTCGGAGGCAAGAGTGGTACGATCATCGCCTTGGGCGGTCATCCAGAAACCCATATTTTAGGCGAAACGTTTTTTAGTCAGGTGCCGATTCTATTCGGTGACTACATGGCAAAATTTTCTGTCGTCCCGGTGTCTTCTGGTTTGGTGGCGCTGACTGGCGCAGTGGTCGATTTAAACGACAAACCGAATGGCTTGCGTGAGGCAGTAGTCGACTTCTTTGCGCACAACAATGCAGTATGGGAATTGCGTGTACAGCTTTGTACTGACATAGAAAAAATGCCGATTGAGGATGCCTCTGTGGCCTGGCCAGAGGAGCTCAGTCCTTACCTGACCGTTGCCCGCATATCAGTACCGTCCCAGGTCGCCTGGAGTGAAGGCCGCTCAAAAGCGATTGATGACGGCATGTCGTTTAGCCCGTGGCATGGCGTTGTTGCACATCGGCCTTTAGGTTCTATCATGCGACTCCGAAAAGCGGCGTATGAGATGTCGGCTAAATTCCGGGCAGAACATAATCGACAAGCGGTGACTGAGCCCAAAAATATGGATGACTCTCCGCTCTAAATTTGAGGAAAGCAGAAACCATGCGATCCAACCAACATACACCACCCAAATTTATATACGCCGGAATTTTTTATGTACCGGTCTGACGAGACCGCTTAGTGCACTATTGAGTCACTAAAGATAATAACGATGATATCGATAATACATATTGTAATCATCGTTTAAATGGCTCCAGATTATTGGTTATTGGAGCCATGTTTATCTATTAGTTGTATAGTCGTGAAGACTAACGATCTCGTTGATGTAGTGTTTGCTATCTTGGAAGTCCAGCTATCCCATAGGCACCTTAGTGGTACCTGCAGAGAACATTAAAATCTCCTGCTAAATCAACAGAGAATTACCATGCGTAAAAACAAGAATTGGATTGCTCAATTAAAAACAATCACAACACTATTTCGCATCGCCAGCCCAAAGGGATTGAGTAAAATAATCATGCCCTTTAAACGTATTGTGCAGAAGCGATCTAAGAAATTATCGCCGTTCCAATTACCGACACTACCTACCATACCCCGACTACCCAAAATACCCAAAACACCTGGCTTCAGTAACTTCGACATCAGTAAACCGGTCAGAAATTTACCTGAGCTCAATAGAATAAAAGTAGCCTCAACCTGGCCGTACAGCGAAGCGATGCCAACGGATCTTCCTGCCGGGGGAGAATTTTTGACTAAGTCGTATGTTAAAGAAAGTCATGCTCAGACACAGGGGCAGACTCAAATTCACCCCCAGCTTGTGCCTCATATTCACTTTCATACTAAGTCGCGGCCCTCTCACACTTACAAAATTTATATTCCCAGTAACAGCAATGATCAGCCGCTACCACTATTGATCATGCTGCATGGCTGCACCCAAAACCCAGATGACTTTGCAACAGGTACTGCGATGAATTTACTTGCAGAGGAGCAGAAATTTATTGTCGCCTACCCGGCGCAAACTCAGTCTGCTAATGCGCAAAAATGCTGGAATTGGTTCAGGACTGACGACCAGTCACGCGGCAAAGGCGAGCCTTCTATTATCGCGGGAATTACTCAAGACGTTATCCGTGACTACCCGGTAGATACGACGCGCGTGTATATTGCAGGCTTGTCTGCAGGAGGCGCAATGGCCGTTACCGTGGCGACACTTTATCCAGATATTTATGCCGCTGTTGGCGTCCATTCTGGATTGCCGTATGCATCGGCAAATAATGTTCCTTCTGCTTTATCCGCCATGCGCAATGGTAGCTCTCAGGCCAACTGCCAACAACTAGATGAAGCAGCGCTGACGGCAATCCCGATGATTGTTTTTCACGGTGATCAGGATCACACAGTCAACGCCAGTAATGGTGAACACCTGATTCAACAAAATATCGCAGCCCAAAATATAGAAATCGATTCTGCGTCACCTCAAAATATTTCAGTACAAACAGGTAAAACTGATGGCGGTCATACCTACTCCACAACGTCTTATTACGATAGTGATGGCCACTCGGTAGCGGAACATTGGGTCATCCATGGCGCAGGTCATGCATGGTCGGGTGGCAATCCCGCTGGGAGTTATACCGATGCAAAAGGACCGGATGCATCGCGAGAAATGCTACGGTTTTTTTTGAGCCATCAATCTTTGCGACGAAGTGAGCGCAAAAATTGATTCTAAAAAGAACACTCTTTAGCAATCACACGGCGCTGAGGATATATTGATGATTGCGTCCGTCATGCTCACGAACCAAGTCAATAATATAGAGAAATAAGAACATACTCCCCCTAAAATATATAAAAATCGCCGTGTGGACGAGAAAACATATGGACAACCTAAAATACCCATATGGAGTATTTATCCTACACAATAATCTACCTGCTATGAATCAAGCTAGCTGACGGTACTTGACACTGGCATCACCTCAAGACAAGTTTGCAGCGTTTCCTGGTAAGACCTGACGATCTGATCTGCACCGGCAACTTGCTCCAAGACACCTTCGGTTTCATCAAACGGATTGGCTAGCAAGACCGCTACGATTTTTACGTGGGGAAGTTGACTGCGTAATTTAGTGGCGGCGGATTCCAGATGTTGATGGCCTTTGACCGGATCAGTGCTGACGAAACAGACCATAGAAATAATGTCCGGGGTGGAATCCGGTGGCGGCGGCAATTCAAATTCCTCAATAGAGAAATGACGTGCGTCAATATGCTGCGCACGCAGAACTCTGACCAATATTTCTGCCGCCAGTACATCGGTATTGCTTAATCCTATGCTCAGCAAGATCGATCCGGCGGGCGCATTGATCGGCCCTTGCCACTGCCCGATCATCCGTTCGCGCTGGCTACGCAATTGCAGTCCTAGGTTAATTCCTTCTAATAAGGAATTGCGGGAATAATGCTTCCACCATTTTCGGTTCTCTCCCAACTCCTGGATCACAGACACAATGGCGTTACTGACTTTGACTTGCTCGACCTTAGTAATCGCTCTGTCAGTAAAATCCATTTTTGCTAGATGCAAGGCTGGGCCTAACACCGTGTCGCAGTAGGCGCTAAACGATTTGCGCTTTAAGAAGCGACGGGCGTTGGCGATGATTTCTTGTGCATCACCCGCTAAGGCGCGCTGGTAAAAATTCTCTGGCATGGTGAGTGCTGGTATCTCGCCCAACAATACTTCTAAAAAATTCAGCGAGCTGATATAGCGCCCGGCAACCACCATACAAAGCGTCAGCGGCGTGGATAACATTAAACCTACCGGACCCCATAACCAGCTCCAGAAAATCGCCGCGATCACGACAGACAATGGCGATAATCCGGTGGTGTGTCCGTACAGATGCGGCTCTATCAATTGGGAAATCACCAGCTCCACCACAAAGAACAGACTGATCGTCATCAGCGCCAGCGACCATCCTGGCGCGATTGCAGCGGCCAGCAAGGTAGCGCACACCGCAGCAATCCAGACGCCAACATACGGAATAAACCGTAAAATAGCGGCCATCGCGCCCCATAGCAGGGCTTGCGAAAGTCCGATGACGCTGAGCCCTAACCAGATCAGCAAACCCACCGCAATATTCACCCCAAACTGGGATAAGAAAAACCGAGAAAGCCGTTCGCCAGCATCATTGACTGCAATGGTGGTCTCGCGCAAATCATGCTTGCCGATAAGCCGGATAAAACGATCCCGCAGGGCTTCGTGCTCAAGTAAGACGAATATCAGGACAATAAAGACAATACCGGTCGTTTCGATTGGCCCCCATATTGAGTTAAATATTTTTTCTATTAGCTGGAAAGGCTTTAACGGCGGCGAACGTATTTCCACTGGTATGGGAGTAATACTTTTAGTGGCGGTGATCATTTCTCCGGTAGTTGTTCCTGCGTTTGTTCCTACGCTTGTTCCTGCATGCACTCCACCATTGGCTGCGACGTTGATGGAACTAGCCGCGGTACTATTTGCAGCCTTGTTGGCTCCATGCTTAGGATTACTAGCGACCTTAGTCGGGGTCTCTGCCGGAGCCAAACTCTCTGGCACGCTGCTAACTGGTTTTGAATAGTCCGATAAACCATCCATCACCCGGTCTGCCTGTCCGGTCAGTGCGTTCAGTTTGCCCAGCGTTAACTGATCCAGTGCGCGGAGTTTGCCACGGATGGTCTCTTCATATTTTGGCAGGCTAGCACCCATTTGTATCACCTGCACGCCAACCAAAATACACAAAGTACTCAGCGCCAGCGTGAGCGTGACGACCGACACAATCACCGACGCCGCATGCCCAAAACCAATGTGTCGCATACGCCGGATAAGAGGTGCAATCAACAAACTCAAAATCACAGCTAAGGTAATCGGGATCAGAAACTCTCTGCCAAAATAAAGCATACCAAGCACCGTCGCCGCACCAACGAGTTTGGCTAACTTGTCCGGCGATGTTTTGGGGTTCATGAAATTAAGCAAGGTAGTTCCTGTCGGTGATCTGAATTATTGATCTGAATTATTGATCTGAATTATTGATCTGAATTAATGATCCAAATATGTGAACAAATTAAGCGAGGTAGGTACCCGAAAGATTGTACATGGCGATTCGCAAAAAATACGCCCTCAATGATTCTTTTGAGCAAAGATATAGCGATATAAATCGTGTTGGACGATTACAAATATCTAAGGACATAAACATATACTCCCCATAAATATTTATAAATATGCCCTATTGACCAATAATTGTATGGACAACCTACATATACAGATAAGGAGTATATTCATTCGCCTTAAACTACTCGTCTAAGATTCAGTGACCAAACCGCTTGTAGAAGATGGCCGACTGATACAAGCCTCCAGCAATTTAACGGCCACTTCCACACCATTCTCCTGCGCCATTGCCCGAGCAATTACCGCTGCGCGGTTTGCCATATCTGGCGATGCCAACACCTTGGCGATAGAGGCTGCCAGACACTTTGCAGAAAGTCGCTTACGGATCAACTTTGGTCCGGCGACACCAAGTCGTTGTAGCTCTGCGCCCCAAAAAAATTGATCGGCGATATGAGCAACTACCACCGATGGTCGCCCTGCGCGCAGGCTAGCCTGTGTGGTTCCAGAGCCGCCGTGATGGACGATCAAAGCGCAGCGCGGGAAGATAATTTGATGAGTAGAACGCTGTAACTTGAAGACGTTTGTGCTGCAATCAAACACCGACAAATCGTCCCAAGGCAGTTGGAATATAGCGCGGCAACCGACACGCTTAACCGCCTCATTCCAAAGCGCTACGGTCTGCTGGATGTAATTCAAATGATGAATCATCATACTGCCAAAGCAGAAATAAACAGGTGGGTTTCCAGCAGCAATAAATTCTTCCAGACCAGCCGGTGAAGCAGCTTGCGGTAAACCTTTTGGTAAGTTAAGAAAGCCGCAGACGCTGTGTGTGCCCTCCCAATCCGGTGGCACATGAAAAATGCTGGGGCTGACCGCAATCAGATTCAATCGCTCAGATACCCAGCTCTGCTGGATGACATCGGTATTGGGAATCAGGTGTTCTCTGTGCCTGAGCGCATTCACTCGCGGCAAAAAAATATGATTCAGAATAACGCGCACTATTTTCCATGCGAAGGGATAACTCCAAGACCCAAAGTCAGGGAATCCTCCCGGGCACAAAAACGCCGATGGCTGCAAACTATGGACAAGATTGATCGTCACAATCGGCGTTGCAGATTTCTCCGCAGCGGCTCGTAAGGGATGCAAGAAAAAATGTCCCACCACCAGATCATTATTGGCGCACAGCTCTTTTGCCGCAGCAAACATCTGCTCCATCACCGGATCAAATCCAAAACTCAGGATCATCTCGGTTTGCGTGATCAAATTACGCGTACCAATCATTTTTCGCCAAAGTTGCTCCATCACTTCTGGCGACATTTCCTCGGTGCCAAGTACATTAATCAACGTAAATCCGAACTGCTCAGAATACTTGCTGTAATCCCGCCCCTCATTATCAGTCACGAGCAAAGTCACAACATGCCCAGCCTGTACTAAGCCTGCCGCCAATGCGATAAATGGCTGAACATCGCCTTCACTACCCCATGTTTGTAAACCGATTTTCAATTGAGCATCCGCTTTAAATTAAATCTGATTAATTGTTGTTAGACACAAAAAAAATCCTAATCAGCTTAGAGAAATCTAAGCGATGTAATAAAAAACCCACCTTGATTAAAAGGTGGGTTTTGCTTTACTTCCGTTCTTCGTGTCGCTATTGCTTTCACTATTAATTGGCTTTTTGCTTCGTTCTTTTTGACATTTGCTTAACTAGACAATTAAATGCACAAATATCAGATAAAACTAGCAGAGCAAACCCATTAGCTACACCAATTTTGGCACTGTATTGTCGTCCCGGTGGCTAGCATCGACTGGCTCGGCAGGCGTCTCAGCAACATGTTTTCCTGAGATCGCAAGATACATTGCAGGCACCACAAACAAGGTGAACAGTGTGCCGATGGAGAGTCCGGTAAAAATCACCAGACCCATCGCATGACGACCTGCTGCGCCTGCGCCGGATGCGATTACCAGAGGTAATACGCCGAACACCATCGCTGCGGTAGTCATCAGAATCGGGCGCAGACGTTCGCCTGCAGCTTCTTCAATCGCGTCACGTTTGCTCAAACCTTTTTTGCGCAACTGATTCGCAAATTCAACAATCAAAATACCGTGCTTACTAATCAGTCCCATTAAGGTCACTAAACCAACCTGAGTATAAATATTGACCGAAGAGAAGCCCCAGAAGATGAAAATCATCGCGCCAAATAAAGCCAATGGTACCGAGATCAAAATCACGACCGGATCACGGAAGCTTTCAAACTGCGCCGCTAATGCGAGGAAAACGATAATCACCGCAAACGCCATCGTCACCAGAAAGCCGCCCGATTCGCTCTTGAACTGACGCGACTGGCCAGCGTAATCTACGGTGTAGCCAGCCGGTGCAATCTCTTTGACCAAGCCACTCAGATAAGTCAATGCCTCATCTTGCGATACGCCTGCTACGCCAGAGATAGTTGCCGAGTTCAGCTGCTGAAACCGGTTAATCGCCTCTGGTACCACGCTGGTGGTGATGTGAGCCACGGTACTTGCCGGTATCATGCTACCGGTTGGTGTGCGAATATAAAAATCAAGCAAATTCTCTGGATTTAAACGGTCCACCTGCTGCACTTGCGGTATCACTTTGTAGGAGCGACCAGCGATGGAGAAGTAATTTACATAACCACCACCTAAGGCCGCGCCCAAAGCCTGACCCACATCTTGCTGCGTCATTCCTAGCGCAGTAATTTTGTCGCGGTCAACTTCCAGAGTAGCTTGCGGTTTATCCAGTTTTAAATCGACGTCCATAAAATAAAACTTACCGGAGGTACGAGCTTTGTCCATCACTTGCTGAGCAACTGAATTTAAATTCTCAAAAGGCTCGGTCGTCGTGATCAAAAACTGAATCGGCAAACCGGATGAACCAGGCAATGCAGGGAACTGGAAAGCTGCGATTCTGGCACCGGCAATCTTGTTCCACTTTGCTTGCAAGTCTTGCTGAATTTGCTTGGCACTGCGGCCACGTTCGCTCCAGTCTTTCAGCAAGACACCGCCAATACCAGCATTGGTCGTTGGCACACCGGTGATCTGGAACATCTGCTTGTATTCCGGCATGTCATGCGCCACTTTAAATACCTGATCGGCGTAAGTTTGCATCTGGTCGGATGTCGCTGTTGGCGCACCGACGACTTGTGACAAGACGATGCCCTGATCTTCTTCTGGCGCCAGTTCAGACTGCGACATCTTAAACATCAGTCCCAAGCATAAAATCAGAATCACGCTCATCACAATAAGCACAGGCCAGGTATTTAACAAGCTATGCAAAATACGTAAATATCGGCCGCGAACTTTTTCAAAGGTATGGTCAATGTATTTTGCGAAACGGCCATTAGTTTGCTCCATCTTAAAGAAGCGGGAGCACATCATCGGTGATAAGGTCAAGGCGACGATACCAGACATGGCAACCGCGCCAGCCAGAGTAAAAGCAAACTCAGTAAACAAAGCACCGGTTAAACCACCCTGGAAACCGATAGGGACATACACTGCAATCAGCACGACGGTCATGGCCAAAATCGGCGAGGCCAATTCACGTGCCGCAAGCAAGGAAGAGTCCATGATGGACTTGCCTTCTTTCATGTGCCGATCGACGTTTTCGACCACGATAATCGCATCATCCACTACCAGACCAATCGCCAACACCAGCGCGAGTAAGGTCAGTAAATTGATGGAGTAGCCAAACATCAGCATCACGAAGAAAGTACCAATCAGTGACAGCGGCATCGCAATCACAGGCACCATCACCGCGCGGAAACTACCGAGGAACAAGTAAATCACCACCGTCACAATTAACAGCGCTTCTAACAAGGTTTTGACGACTTCTTCGATCGAGGTGTTAATGAACTCGGTGGAGTCATACACGATCTGCCCGGTAAGACCAGATGGCAATTGCGATTGAATCCCCGGGAAAGCTGTGCGAACGCGTTTTGCAACATCAAGGATGTTCGCTTCCGGCGCTACTTTAATACCGATAAACACCGAACGAACGCCACTAAACGCCACGTTAAAGTCATAATTTTCTGACCCCAGAGTGACGGTAGCAACATCCTCCAAACGGACAATTGCGCCGTTATTTTGCTTGATTGCCAGCTTCTTAAATTCCTCAACCGAGTGCAAATCTGTACCGGCAGTTAAAGGCACGGTCACCATCTGACCTTTGGAGGCGCCCAATGCAGTCAGATAATTATTGGAGGCTAAGGCAGTACTGACATCAGCTGCGGTAACGCTAAATGCCGCCATTTTTTGTGCGTCCAGCCAAGCACGCAGAGCAAATTGGCGGGCACCTAACAGCTCGGCGGTTTGTACGCCTTCAATCGAATCTAACTTTGGCTTAACAACGCGGATCAAAAAATCAGTCACGTTATTAGTTGGCAAAGTATCGCTATAAAAGCCCATATACATCGCATCCGTGGTCTGACCGGTTTGTACAGTCAAAACTGGTTGCTGCGCTTGTGCAGGTAACTGGTTTTTTACCGAATTAACCTGGGTGCTGATTTCAGTCAAAGCCCGGTTCGCATCGTAGTTAAGACGCAAGGTTGCGGTAATTGTTGATACGCCACTGGAGCTGGAAGAAGATAAATAATCAATCCCCTGCGCCTGCGCAATAGCGGACTCTAATGGCTGCGTGATAAAGCCAGCGATTGTCTGCGCGTCAGCACCAAAGTAAGTCGTCGAGATCGTGACGACTGCATTTTGAGTATGCGGATATTGGTTGACGGGTAAGCTAAACAAAGACCGCATACCGAGTACCACAATCAGCAAACTCACGACGATGGCGAGTACCGGACGCTTGATAAAAATGTCGGTAAATTTCATCTTGACTCCTTTTAGTGTTCTTGCGGAGTTGGATTGGGACTATTTTTCGGCTGGACAGAATTATCGATCAGCACTGGCGTACCATTCTTCAATTTAAGCTGTCCGCTGGTGACGACCATTTGTCCGACTTCTATCCCTTTTAATACGGCAACCTGATCACCACGAGTAGCGCCAGTGGTCACGAATACTTGTTGGGCGACTTTAGCGACCTCACCTTTTTCATCTTTTTTGTCGCTGTCTTTAATTACAAATACAGTGGAGCCGTAAGGATTGTAGGTAATCGCTGTTTGCGGCAACGTGATAAATTTATTTTTGTCGCCGACATCAATTGCCACATTGCCGAACATACCCGGCAAGAGCAATTGTTTTTGATTGTTCAAGGTTGCTTCTACCTGAACATTACGGGTTGCTACATCGATTTTTGGATTGATGGAAGAGATTTGTCCCTGGAAATCCTGACCTGGAAAAGCATCACTCAAGAGCTTAAGACTTTGCCCAACTTTCAGCGAAGCGATTTGTTTTTGCGGCACAAAGAAGTCCACAAAAATAGGATCAATCGTCTGCAAGCTGACTAACTTGTCACCCGGATTAACGAACTGACCCGGATTTACAGTGCTGATCCCCAAGCGACCTGCGAATGGTGCGCGAATAGTTTTTTTCTCGACGTTGGCGGCTTGTTGGGCGACCAAAGCGCGTTTGCTTTTTAAGTCGGCCATATCAGAATCAACTTGTGCCTGACTAACACCCTCTGCCGCCAATTGCGCCTGATCGCGCTTGAGGACAGTAGCAGATAATTCTGCTGATGCCTCCAAAGAGCGCAGTTGTGCGATGTCAGAATCCGCGTTGAGCTGTATCAAGATGTCGTTATGCTTTACATTTTGACCGGACTTAAATTTTACGTCGCGTACCAGACCAGCGATTTCGGAGCTGATGTCGACGCCACGATAAGCTGTGACTGTGCCGACGGAAGAAATCTGCGGCTGCCACTCTAAGGTTTCTGCTTTTGTCGTGCTAACGGTTTGTGCGCCAGGCTTGGGCGCACTGGCGATTAATTGTTTAATTTGTAGATACTTGCCGAACGCCAGGCCAACGATCAACAACACCACGCAGCCGAGCATGATAAACATACGCTTTGTCATGAATACTTCCCCTTTAATATACTAATCCGGTCACGAATACGATTAAGAAGCGTGACTCAATTCATATCACTTCAATACATCTCATTAAAATTCGAGAACCACAAGATTTATTCTGCGCTTGCCGCTTTATTGTCGGTAATAGCGGAACCGGTAGCGCTGGAAATATCCATCAACGCCGGACGGTTCCACCATCCACCACCCATAGACTGAAATAAAGCCGCCGTATCCGCATACCGGTTTGCCTGCGCCTGAATCAGACTGACACGCGCTGTTTGATAAGTGCGCTTGGCATCGAGCAAGGTCAGAGAGCTAACACTACCCAATTTGTACTGTTTGGTCGTCAAGTCCAAGGTTTCTTTGGCGATGGATTCAACATCTGCTTGCTGCTTTAAAGTTTGCGCATCGAACTCTAAAGCGCGCAAACTATCCGCCACATTTTGGAAAGCCGATAACACCGTAGAACGATATTGCGCTGCCGCCTGGTCGTAGGATGCCACTGCTGCACGACGCTTAGCTGAGAGGGAGCCGGCATTAAAAATCGGTGCCGTCAAACCGCCAGCCAGGCTCCAGAAACTCATATTTTCGCTGAACAGATTATTGGTTTTAGTCGATGCAAAACCATAACTACCAGTGAGAGAAAATTGTGGATACTGATTGGCCGTTGCAACACCGATTTGGGCGCTGGCTTGATGTAATAAGCTTTCAGCCGCGCGAATATCTGGACGTTGGCGCACCAATGCGGAGGGGATAGATACCGGTAACTCTTGCGGCAATTGCAGTGCGTCCAGATTAAATTCAGGCAAGCCCGGATCACTAGGTAAGCGCCCCGCATACACTGCCAGTTGATTACGCGTTTGCTCTAAGGATTTTTGCAGGCCGGGCAAACTCGCACGGGTCTGAGCAACCAAATTGCGCTGAGATAAAAACGAGGATTTGGCAATCGCACCGACTTTAAATTGCTGCTCAATCACTTCCAGCTGCCTGGACTGCGCATCGAGTATCTCTTGCGTCGCTTGCAATTGCGCCCGATAAGACGCTTCGCGTATCGCGGTGGTAACCAGATTGGATGTCAGTGTCAGATACGCTGCCTCGACCTCATAACGCTGATAATCAATACCCGCTTGCAGGCCTTCCAGTCCGCGCTTATTTGCACCAAATACATCCACTGTGTAAGAGACATTAACGGAGGCATTGTATAAATTGAAGATGGTGCCGCCCGGAATGCCTGTAGATACCGCCGAGGCATGTTCGCGTTCACCATTGAGGCTACCAGTCACAGTAGGAAATTGGCTTGATCCATACTGGGCGTTGTAGTTCTCTTGTGCTTGTCGCAATGCCGCCTGGGCAGATGCCAGCGTTGGACTCTTTGTTAAAGCGTCGCGGATTAATTTGTCTAGTGCTTCAGAGCGGAATACTTGCCACCAGGCTGCTGGAATATCCTGCCCGCTCACCAAGGTTTGTGACGTCCCTGCATTACCTGCCGATGCCTCGGTCTGGCTCGCTGTGGGCGATGGCGTATAAGAATAATTCTCTGATTTGACCGGTGCTGCTGGCGCAGTAAAGTTGGGGCCAACTGCGCATCCGCTGATGAGTAGGCTGAGAGCGATGGTTCCGCCAGCGCCACGAGCCAATGATTGCAGAGAAACTTGCTTGCAGATCCTTGTTTTTTTCAATTTCCACACTCCCGAATACGCAAATAGTTTGGCATTAACATTACTGACTTTAAAGTCAGATAAAGATATTACCTGAATACTTGATGAGTGTTTTGAATAATTAGTAAAGTTAGGTAAATATTTTTGTGTGACTTACGCAAAATTGTCCTGCAAGGCGCAACCACGACGACAGTTTTAGGACGGACAGGCGCTGCAACGCGGTTTTGGGCGGTTTTGCGAAAGCCCTGGCGACAATATACTACTACCATGTATATATAAGCAGTCCAGATATTATATGGACAACAAGCCATATTTATTTAAAATAATAGGGAGTATATTAAAATCAATGTTATTACCCCGTCAGCGGAGCGAAATAAATGCGGATTTTATTGGTAGAAGATGATCAGATGATAGGCGAGGCGATCAGAACCTCTTTGCGTCAGCTTGAGTATGTCGTTGATTGGGTGCGGGACGGTGGCTTGGCGGATTCTGTTTTACAGACTGAGCATTTTGATCTGGTGTTGCTGGATTTAGGCTTGCCAGGCAAAGACGGGATTGAAGTTGTGCGTAGCTTGCGTCTTCGCAAGGTGAGTATACCGGTCATCATCATCACTGCCCGCGACGGATTAGAGGATAGGATTAAGGGATTGGATGCGGGCGCTGATGATTATGTGATCAAGCCGTTTGCGATTGAAGAACTGGCAGCGCGTCTGCGCTCTGCCCTGCGGCGCAGCTCTGGGCAAACTGAGCCTGCGATCCAGATCGGCGATGTGATAATTAATCCTGCGACGCACGAGGTCAAACGCCATGATGTGACGGTATCTTTGTCAGCCCGTGAATACGCAATGATCGAGGCTTTGTTGCTGCGACCCGGTGCGATTTTGTCGCGCGCACAGTTAGAGGAACGCATGTACGGCTGGGGTGAGGAGGTTGAAAGTAATACGGTCGAAGTGTATATCCATTCGGTACGGCGCAAACTCGGCACCAGCTTTATTCAGAATGTACGTGGGGTTGGTTACTTTATTCCTAAGCCGACATCAACTACAACATCAACTCCTACGACGTAACAACAACGCACAGTTTCTCGATGAAAATTACTTCAATACGCGCAAAATTATCGGTCTTTTTGATCGCTGCAGCCATACTCACAGCATTGCTAATAGGTTTGATCACTTATCGGCACACACTAAAAGAAAATGAAGATTTGCTGGATTACCAGTTGCGTCAGATTGCCTTGTCATTGCGCGACCAGGGCGTTGTTGCCGACCCGTCGTATTACCAGCAAGGGGACGCGTTAGATGTCGTGATACAGATCTGGAATAGCAATGGCAGCATGCTGTATTTATCGGTACCGGGCGCACCTTTATTTGATCGCGCAACATTGGGCTTTACCGACGTGGATGTGCAGCTCAATATAAGTTTGAACACCTATCCAAAACGCTGGCGGGTATTTAGCGTTGCTACCAGAGACAGGATTATTCAAGTCGCACAACCGCTAGATCTGCGCACCGACCTCGCCGCAACAGCAGCACTGCGCAGCCTGACGCCGCTACTGGCATTTGTGCCGCTGATGGCGCTATTAATCTGGTGGACCGTAGGCAATTCTTTATTACCCTTGCAGCGAGTCGCCAACGAGGTAGAACAACGCGATGCCCGTAGTCTGGAGCAAGTAGCGGAGACCGATTTACCGAGCGAAGTGGTACCGCTGATCACGGCCCTCAACTCACTACTGGCGAGGTTGCAGCAAGCGTTCTCTAGCCAGCGCGCGTTTGTAGCGGATGCAGCACATGAGCTGCGCTCGCCACTGACGGCACTCAAACTGCAATTACAATTATTGGGCAATGCGCCGGATGATGCCGCAAAAAAGCAAGCCTTGGACCAACTCAACCAAGGGGTAGATCGCTCTAGTCACTTAATAGAACAACTATTGATTGCAGCACAAACCGATCCGGCGGACACGCAAATCCAATTGCAAGCCTACGCGCCATCGACCAATATCGCAGAGCTGACGCGGCAGACAATTGCCGATCTTTTCCCAATTGCGCAATCGCGGGAATTACAGCTTGAGTTAGCTGCACCAGAACAATTGCTGATCCCTGTTGACGCCGCACGTTTAAGCATCCTGATCCGCAACCTGATCGACAACGCCATCCGCTACACGCCGAACGGCGGGCAAGTACACACCAGCGTGATTGATCACGGATCGCAAGTTGAATTATTGGTAGAAGATTCCGGCCCCGGGATCGCACCATCTGATCGTGAGCGGGTATTCAGCCGGTTTTATCGCTTAAACAATCACCCAAGCCAACAAACGGGGAGCGGCTTGGGATTATCGATTGTGAAGAATATTGTGGACCAACACGGCGCCCAGATTACGCTAACTAGTTCAGCTTTAGGTGGTCTGAAAGTAAGTGTTATTTTTCAAGCTAGTTCAAATTAGTTCAAGCTGCACCGATGGTTACTTGGTGTTGGGAAAAGCTTTGCGGTAATTTCCCCGACACTCTTTTCAACAGTTTGGTCCAGCAAGACAGACACAGCTATTTTTTGGCTTAAACCGAGATTTTCCGTTAGGATTTGAGTTGATGACGGATGCACTTTTCGAGGCAGTTTTGATGCGAGTTTGTTGCAAATAAGGCGCTCATGGCAAGCCATGAGCAACGAAGAGCGTCAAAAATGACCGGAAATGCGCCGTCAGCACTCAAATAGCACCTTCGGTGCGCCTAATGGAAAATCTCGGTTAATCCCTAATACTTAATGTTCATTGACTGCTAGCGATAAAAGTGTGGATGTCAAAATTAATTTTGACAGTTTCGTTAGTCTCTGTATTTTGGATCTTCGCCAAGAATTCCTCAGCGTACGCGCTCCCGCCTTGTTTATCGATATATCGTGTCACATAACTTGTAGACAAAAAGAATAACCCGACCTCCAATGGTGTCAGTTCTATGATGTTTGAAAATATATGTCGTTCGGCTGAAGCAAATCCTCCTGACGAATCAATTCGTTCTAGGGTGTCATCGTAACTGGTCAGCCGGACGTCACGGTATTGGCTCCATTTCGTGACGAGCTCCTTTTCTATCAGATCACGAAGCGGACCATATGCAACTGGAAAATCATATTTATACGCGCAGAACACTCCTTTATTTTTTAGAAGTGACTTGATTCTTTGCAAGACAATATCCCGATCCATCCAGTAAAACGAGGTTGCGCTGGTAATCAGGTCAAACTTCTTTTGAGAGGAATATTCCTCTGCTGGGGATACGCTAAAGCGAATTGCAGGATAGTTAAATTTGGCCTTCTCAATCAAGTTTGCGCCAATGTCAGCTCCTTCAACATAATTGAAATACGGTGCGAGCCTGATAGTCGAAACTCCATTTCCACACCCAATATCCAACGCAGCGTCAACACCTCCACACCGGCTCACCAAATCCCGATACAGCGCCTCGGGGTAGGCGATCTTTGCGCGGACTAGGTTGTATGCATCTGCATACTGATCAAACTGTTGCATTAAGCAATCTCCAATAGCTTTGGCTATATTCGCCCTTGTTGAGAAAATTTATCAATGAACCGCTGTGACTTACCAACGATAAATGTATGAAGCACCAGCAAGTATGACAGTTATGGGGGGGGAATTACCAGAGGTTATTCGATGCGAACATGCAATTCTCTCTTAAGTCTAATTTAAGTTTGTTCTTTTATTCTGCAGATGTCCCCACATTTTTAGGGCAATTTCCTTGCACTGATTTGTACAGACCTGCTGAATAGGAGCAAACATGAAAGCTAAAGAAATTACCATCGCATTAGTCGCCGCTGGCGTCTTATCTGTCGGCACCGCCAACGCATTCAACTGGAATGCATCTGACTGGTTTCATAAAAAAACGGATACTGCCCAAGCAGACACTCCGGGCACTATCGCCGGTTCGGCGATACCCTCATCTCCAGCAAGTACACCGCAAAATACGCCGTCAGGCACAAGCGCCACAGCGCCTATCGTTCCCATCACTGCGCCCAATTATCGTTCCATTGTTGAGCGTTATGGCTCTGCCGTTGTGGGTATCAATACCGAAGCGATGCATAAAACCAGTATGGAAGATTCGGACGGTGCATCGGGTGATCCGTTCTCTCAGTTCTTCCGGGGTTTGCCCGGTATGCAGGGCATGCCAGGTTTTAATGGTCAAGGTCGTATGCAGCCACATAATGTGCCTGTGCGCGGACAAGGTTCAGGATTTATTTTGAGCAAAGACGGTTTAATTCTAACCAATGCGCATGTCGTAAATGACGCTGATGAAGTCACGGTCAAATTAAGTGACCGTCGGGAATACAAAGCCAAAGTATTAGGCAGCGATAAAGCGACCGATATCGCAGTACTAAAAATCGACGCTAATAATTTGCCAGTAGTCAGTCTTGGCGATACCAAACAACTTGGCGTTGGCGACTATGTTCTAGCCATCGGCTCCCCTTTCGGCTTTGAGCAAAGCGCGACTGCTGGCATCGTCAGCGCAAAAAGTCGCTCATTACCTGGCGACGGTTATGTACCATTTATCCAGACCGACGTCGCAGTTAATCCCGGCAATTCGGGCGGTCCCTTGTTTGATGCCAGTGGCAATGTGGTTGGCATCAATTCACAAATTTACAGCCAGACTGGCGGCTATCAAGGCGTTTCATTTGCGATCCCGATTGAGGTTGCTTTAAACGTCAGCAACCAGATCGTCAAGAGCGGCAAAGTAGTCCACGCCAGATTAGGGGTAACGATACAAGAGCTGAACCAAACTCTGGCTGAATCTTTTAAATTAAAACAACCCGATGGTGCCCTGGTCGCCAATATCGCACCCGATAGTGCAGCGGCCAGAGCCGGACTAGAGCCTGGTGATGTGATCCTTAAATATAACGATCAGATCATTAAGCGATCCGGTGATTTACCGGCACTGGTTGGCATTGGCAAACCCGGCGATAAAGCGACGCTGCAAGTCTGGCGCGCTGGCAAGGCGATTGAACTATTAGCCACGCTGGATACCGCAAAAGATGTCGCCATGAACGAGGATGTATCCCCAAGAAACCAAAATAAAGGCAGGCTAGGTGTTGCGGTTCGCCCATTAACATCCGATGAAATTCGGCAAGCAGGATTGCCATCTGGTTTAGTGGTAGAGCAAGTAGGCGGTGCCGCCGCCCGCGCAGGGATCGAGGCTGGTGATGTGATTATTGCTGTCAACGGTGCCAACGTAAAATCAGTAACGCAACTTCAGTCACTGGTCGCCAAAGAAAATAAGCAGTTGGCTTTGCTGATACAACGAGGCGACGCGAAGATATTTGTACCTGTGAACTTGGGTTAAAAAGAAGTTGAAAGGGAGTTAGCGTAACTCAAGAAATACATCAACTGTTTGCTCAATAAAAAATGCCCTTGTGATATTGCAAGGGCATTTTTTATTTTTAGGACTTTCGCAAACGCCACGACCTCTCAACACAGAGCTATCGCGAAACAGCAAAGAAAAAGAAAGGCAGGTTTTCGCAGCACTCCTGATTTTCTCAGTGTCTCTGTGTCTCCGTATTGATTGGAGTCTCGGGTGCCCCACGGTCTTAAGCAGCATCACCCTCGTCAAAGTCGAATACTGGCACAAAGACCATCTGGGCAGCCTGATCGCCACCACCGACCACACGGGTGCCGTGACCGCACGCTACTCCTACGACCGGTTTGGCAAGCGTCGCACAGCCAGTGGCAATTACGACGCCAATGGTCAACTCATCATCGACTGGACCACCAACACCAACAACGGCACAGATCGCGGCTACACCGGTCACGAGCATCTGGATGATATGGGCGTCATCCAGATGAACGGCCGTATCTATGATCCGCTCTTGGGACGCTTCATGCAGGGTGATCCGTTTATTCAAGACCCGTCGAATTTACAAAACTTCAATCGTTATGGGTATTGCTATAATAATCCGATGACTTGTACCGACCCAACAGGACAGTTATTTGGTATTGACGACATGTTCTTTGTTGCTTTGATTGCGATATGGGGCGCAGAGAAGGCCGGCATTATTGATGCCAGAACCGCCAGACAAATCACAGCGATCGCTTTCACGATTGCCTCTGGGGTGCCGCAAACTTTTGCGGAAGCTGCACAAACTGGCTTTTTTAGCGGAGCCATCTCCAGCGGGAACTTGAAAGGTGCGTTACAAGGAGGATTCACTGCGGGTATGTTCTATGGGGCGGGGAATGTTATCGGCGGAGGTAATTTTTTTACAGGGGGCAGCGGCACACAATGGACAGTGGCTGAGGGGGTGGCGCTGCATAGTGTTGTTGGATGCGTGACTAGTGTTGCAAGCGGTGGGAAGTGTGGACCTAGGGCTCTGAGTGCAGCGTTCACCAAAGCGATCGCCAGTACCGATTTTATGAAGAGTGTTACTGATTCAGGTGATAGAGTTACTGGAACACTGGTCAGTGCCATTGTTCGAGGTACTGCATCAGTGTTTGGTGGTGGTAAATTTGCTAACGGTGCGCAAACCGCTATCTTTAGTTATTTGATGAATGAGGTTGCCCATTGGAAGCAAATGGAACGGGCAAGTGCACGAGCTTTAAGATATCTCGGTTTTAAGGTTGAGCAAGGAGTAAAGCTACTCGTCACTTCCGCAGACGGCACCTCAAGGATTATGATTGCAGACAGTGTTGCCATGAAGGATGGCTTGTTAATTATTACTGAGGTAAAAGATGGACTAGGGGCAAAACTATCGGCGGCACAAAAAATGATTTTTGAAATTGCCAAAGATGAAGGGACAATTGCTATCGTGTCCAGTGATAGGGCTGGTAGGCTTGGGTTGGAGGCTAGGGTCAATTTAATTGAACAAACTACTTTTATTCAACGAATCGCAATTTCTTTAGAAGCTAATATTGCTAATAAAGCGGCTGGTCAATTAACTAGAGTTCTTGGGACAGACGGAGCTGCCACAATTTTTCGGGTTGCTAAAATTGCGACTGGTTTAATGGCAACGATAACGATTGAGTTAGCAACACACTCTGACGACGTGCATTAAAGATTGTATATATGACTTCAAAAAAATTAAAATTTCAAAATTCTCGAGGATTTGTGAAAGTATGGGGCACACCTCAACCATCGACGTTAGAAGAAATATTTTCTTATTTGAATATGAACGGTTATTCGGGACCAGTTTCGTGGAGGGATCCTGCGGCCTTGAATTTTGTGAAACAGATTGATTTGAACTTTTTTTTGTTTTTGCTATCTCTGGTGTTTTTCAAGACCCAGCCGGAATTTTTAATTTTGACATTTCCATTCAAATCTGCTCCAAAAAAATTGGAGAAATTGAATTACTACTTGATTTATGGGAAGTCGATAAAAGGTTCGTTGAGAGCGCTTTTTCATTTCCGAAATCTGCTTTGTTCCAAGTCACATTAAGCCACCTTAAATGGAATTGTGTGCCTGGAGGTAACCCCTGCTGGACCTCTCATTCCAATAATAGTTCTGCTAATTTGGAATTTAATCAATGGGTAAGGGACTGGGAGCAATTTGGTCTACCTTTTACTGAGCGCATAAAAAATTCAAACGATGTAGTGGCTGTATACTTTGATATAAAAAAATATCGAAAAAATTCCTGGGTGAAATCAGATGGACCGCAGCACTATAGCTTTTTTGAGACAGGAATTATTTTGCTGTCTGAAGAGATGCGACATCAGGAGGCTATGGAACTGTTTAAACTTTGGGTAGATGACACAGAAAAATCTAAAGAATTTTTAAGACCGAGAAGTTTGGAATTTATTCAGCGAAGAATAAGAAAAATAAATGATTGGTTAAGTTTAAAACAGCAAGCGTAGCGTGCACACTCCCGTAGGGGGCGCCATGCGCGCCGCTTCAGATGCTAGCGTCCCTCTCTAAGCCCATCGTTTTTCCATCAGTGGTGCGTATGACGCACCCTTCGCTGGAGATCCGATGGGTATGGTTTGTCAGAACCTAGGCTGCGTACCGCCAATAAGCATCAGGTAATCAGAGCATATAAACCTGGATCCGCACCCCGAAAATAGCAAAGCTTCATGCAAGGCAATATCACATACTCCCCCGTAGAGATAAAAAAATATGCCTTATTGCCCAATTATTATATAGACAATTAAAACATACATAGTGGGAGTATATTCATTCAGATGGCGAAGCAAGAATAGCCAACAGCCGTTCGCTTCGATGATCGATCTGGCAGTTAATGATGTTCATTCACCGAACTTTTTGCTACGTCGCTCCTGCGAAGGCAGGAGTCCAGAGGCGTTCGTTGATTGACCGGCGACACTGGATTCCTGCTAAGGACATGCAAGAATGACAGGCAGCAAGCGTAGCGTGCATACCCCATAGCGGTGTGCGCCCTGCGCACGGCTTCAGATGGTAGCGTTTCTTTCTAAGCCGATAGTTTTTCCATCATTGGTGCGTATGACGCACCCTTTACTGTTCAATCGGGAAGTGATCGGGTGGTCGCTCAAGCCACGCATGACAACTGACATCGTGACAGATGCGTTGACGATGGCGTGGTTTCGCCGCCGACCAGACGCTGGTGTCATGCATCATTCAGATCGCGGTAGCCAGCACGCCAGCCATGCATTTCAGGGAAAGCTCAAGGAATTTGGCATGATCTGTTCGATGAGCCGTAAAGGTAATTGCTGGGACAACGCGCCTACTGAAAGCTGGTTTAATAGTTTCAAGAACGAGCGCTATCATGGCGTACGGTATGCGACTCATGCCAAAATGAAGGCTGCCAGCTTCGACTATATAGAAGTCTTTTATAATCGAACCCGCCAGCATTCAACACTGAACTATCAGTCGCCAATTAAATACCTTGATCGCTGGAGGAATGCACAAAATCAGAAAGAACACGCTGCATAATATCCACCTGATGGAAGACGAAATATCGAGGCAACCTCAGTATCTAGAGAACCTATTCCTTAATGCCGACAAACCCGCATAATTTTTCATAAGCCTTAAAGTCGTTATAGCCGACATCTCATTGGATATTTAAACATGAACATCACTATCCTCTTCCCTACCCAAACAGAAGCAAGCCAGTTTCAACGTGATGATGTATCCACGATGATTTCTGGCGTAGGCCTGACTGCGACCGCGCTTGCGACGATGAAGGCAATTCAGCAATATCAGCCGGAGTTGATCATCCTCGCGGGGATCGCTGGGGTTTATCCACATGCGCCATTCAAAAAATATGATGTGGTATTAGTAGAAACAGAGGTCGAAGGTGATTTGGGATTCTTCACTAAGACTGGTTTTGTACACATGGCACATTTACCCATTGAGATGGAGTTTGAGCGACGCCATACTTTGGCTTGTCCACATCTGCCGCTTAATTCACCTTTCCGGCTGGCAAAAAGTATGTCACTGAATGCGGCATTAGCGCCCTTTGTTGATGTGCAAAATATTGATATAGAAAATATGGAAGGTGCAGCTTTTTTCCATGTCTGCCTACAAGAGCAACAAAAGTTTTTAGAGCTGCGGGCAATCTCTAACATTGCACAGATTGGCGATGATGATTGGGATATGCAAGGCTCAGTCAAAGTGCTCACTGAAGGATTGCATCAGCTGATTGATATTTTGCAGGAGCAAGGCTGAGCGTATAGTCATTGAATGCATCAAACTTTTTACTTAGGACTTACGCAAAAACGGAAAGCTACTCGCTGGCATTCCCATGAAACCAGATGGCTTAATATAAAACATCAAGACCTCTCACCACAGAGACACAGAGCCACAGAGAAAATCAGGAGAACAGCGAAATCCTGCCTTTCTCTTTCTTTGTTGTTCCTCTGTGTCTCTGTGCCTCTGTGGTGAGGGGTTTTGTTTTTTGCGTAAGTCCTATTACTTTTATTACTTACGTAAAATTGTCCCTGCAACGCAGTTGGGGCGGTTTTGCGTAAGACCTATTGATTATGCTGATACGATGGTCACGTAATATGCCACGTACCGCACTCGACTGGCCTGCACTGAATAAATTTGCTGACTTAATGTGTACACGTCCAAGCTGGAAAGCGCTGTATCAAAAACAAGGTTTGACGGATTGGACAGGCTGGTAATACGGATTATTTCAGGGAATAAAAAAGGAGCCGAGGCTCCTTTTTTATTCCCTGAATATCGAGAATTACTTCTTTACAGCATCAGCAGCTGGTACTGTAGCGGCTGGAGTTGAAGCTGCCGGTGTACTTGCCGGAGTTGCTGTCACTGGCGCATTCACCATTTCGATTTTAGCTTTTGTGCGGATATCGTCGATCAATTTTTTCAAGCTTTCTTGCTGGGCTTGTTGCTTCAATCCTTCTTTAACTTCGTCTAATGCCGGAACGACTTTTGCGCGAGAGTCTTCTAACAAAATAACGTGGTAGCCGAATTGTGATTTAACTGGCTCTAGCGTGAATTTGCCTTTTTCTAATTTAGCTACCGCTGCGCCAAATTCTGGCACCATGCGTGCCGGGTCAAACCAGCCTAAATCACCACCGCTAGCTTTGGAACCTGCGTCCAGCGTTTTTTGCTTCGCCAGTGCTTCAAATTGGCTCGGGTCTTTTTGTAGCTTAGCGATAATGTCTTTCGCTTCGGCTTCTGTCGCTACCAAAATATGGCGCGCTTTATATTCGTTACCACCAAGTTTGACTTTGATTTTTTCGTATTCTGCTTTGAGCATGTCATCGCTGATGACATTAGTCTTCAAATAATCTTGAACATACGCATTAGCCAAAATCGATTCTTTGGTCAACTGAGTCTGATCGATCACTTCTGGTGTTTTATCCAAACCCTTTTTAACGGCTTCTTGCGCTACCAGATATTGCAACGCCAAATGATCAATGATCTCTTTGCGTGATTCTGGCGTGTCGGGCTGGCCTTGGGCTGCACGTTGCTTGACCATTAAATCGACAATGCTTTGGCTAATTGGCGTGCCATTGACGGTAGCAGCCGCTTTGGATGGAGCAGCAGCCTTGGATGCATCTTGTGAATTACAAGCAGTCAGGATTAGTAAAGAAGCAGCACTAGCTAACAAAATACGGGTATCAACACGGGACTTGATGAACATCTTTAGATTTCCTCTATAAGGTAAGTAATTGTATTCGGCTCAATATTCAGCTTGAGTTCAGCTCAAATGATAAATGCAGAAAGCCGCATATATTAGCAGCATTGCATGGCATTGCTCAAAATTGGCAAGGAGATTGTATTTAGGATGGGTAGTCAATCCTTACGCCAGAGGGAAAAACAGTAGCACTTGCAAACCTGGTGCAGCATCTTGCAATAACATCTTGCCGCCGTGTCTTTGCATGGTGCGTTCTACTATCGCTAAGCCCAAACCGGTTCCTGGCAAGCCCCGGTCTTGCGCACCGCGAGAAAAAGGCTTGCGTAACAAATCTCTCTGATCGGCAGCAATACCTGTGCCGTGGTCGCGCACTGCCAATAAGGCAAATTTCTGCTCCTTGGTTTCTTGCAAATATAAACGCACCAGGACAGGCGCTTGACCATATTTAGTGGCGTTATCTAATAAGTTAGCGAGCATTCTCTCGATTGCGATACTACTGGCTGGCGCTATCCATAACGCAGCGCTGGATTCGACGCTTAAGCTGACGTGATCGTAGTCACCGGCACTCAGCAGACGCTGTGTTAGTGCGCATAAATCGACCCGTTCTTCCATCGGTTCGGCCTCGGCACGAGCAAGGTCTAAAAAAGAACCAACCAACTTATCGGCAATCTGAACATTGCGCACAATGCTGTCGCGTTTATTGTTGACTTCTGAAGTCTCGGGTAGCAGCTCGGCAGCCATACGAATGCGGGCAAGCGGCGAGCGTAAATCATGCGAGATCGCAGCTAACATCAAATCTCTTGCGGTATCTTGCTCTGCTCTTTGTGCTGCAAATTCTGCAAATTGGGCGGCTAACTGACGCACTTCTGCTGGCCCTGTGTTTGCTGCTTTTGCTGCTTTTTCTATATCTGCTGACCGAATATAGGAAGTCGCATGGGGTTGATTACTTTTAGCAGCAAAGGCCTTAACGCTGCGCTGTAAATCTAATAAGGGTCTGGCAATACGCCGGCTTAACCAGGCAGAGGCCACAATAAACACTAGGACAACAATGAGGAATCCAATCAAACCACGCCGGCGGATGTCGGGCCCCTCTAGCTCGCTTTGTACGCCGACCCAAACCGGCTGAGCACTGGTTTGCAATTCTAACCATGTGGTAGTGTTTCCTGTCTCACCGCTAACCGCCAGACTGATCACAGGAATGCCTTGAGCATTTAGCTCAGAAATCAGAGCACGGTAGCGCGGCACTAGCGGCATTGGGCTGGCAGAAAATGGCGGCGGGCCGGGGATTAAACTAATGTCTGCCGTGACGGTTTTAGTATTTGGCAGCCTTGCTGGTTGACCGTCGCGTAAATTTTGTTGTACCGGCTTGAGCGCCTGCGCCCATAACGGGGCTGTTGAATGAGCAAAAATATTGGCTTGCTCATTAAATAGCAGGACAACAAATATGACCGTCAACAAAATGCCCACAGTGACTTGGAGTAAAAAAATCCGCGCGAATAGTGAGTCAAACAAAGAATCAAACCTTGAGTAAAACCATTTACTGAATAATTTATAAAATCTGCCGGCAAAGCTCTTGCTTGGACTGATTGTCTGCGCCAGATTTACAGGCTGAATTGTCGACTGACTAATGGGTGGCTCCACAGCCTCATTCATAGAGTTTTGGTCTGAGGGCGACCTGTTGATTTTCTCGCTCATCTCGCGCTGCCTGTAAATACATAACCTTCGCCTCTGACGGTCTCTATCCACTCACGTCCATTGAGTGCGCTACGTAACTTTTTACGTAGTCTAGCGACTTGTACATCAACCGCTCTGTCCAGCGGCATGTAGCTGCCAGGCTGTACCGCCGCAGACAAAGCATCGCGTGACACGGTAACGCCAGGTTGGCTGGCCAAGGCGACTAATAGCTTAAATTCATTCGACGTCAGTTGTAAAATTTGCGGCTCGCGTTCAGCCGGATCAGTGTAAATTGCCCGCCTTGCCATTAAATCCAAAGTCAGGCCATCAAACTGCAATTGGGTACGCTTGGTGAAGACCCTGACCCGACGTGCAAGCGCACGTACGCGGGCGACCAGTTCCCGCGGCTCAAATGGTTTAGCCAGATAATCATCGGCACCCAGCTCTAATCCCAAGACACGATCAATCGGATCGCCTCTGGCAGTCAGCATCAGAATAGGCAAATCATTCCCCGACTCGCGCAAGCGACGGCATACGTCTAAGCCATTCGCATCAGGTAACATCAGATCTAACAGCAAGACATCCGGTTGATAAGTCGCCAGCGCCGCCATACCGAGTGCGGCCGTCGCTGCGCAATGCGTTTGTATCCCTTCGCGCAATAGCAGCTCGCTGGTCATTTGCGATAACTCAATATCATCATCAATCATTAAAACTCTGGTTGGCTCTGCACGTGCGAACATTTCCATAGATGCTTCCCAATTGAATGAAATCAGAATCTGCATTGGTAGCAATGCGATGTCGCAGTAAAGCGCATACGGCACGCGGTAGTCAAGTGGGGAGGTTGATGCTAAGTCGATTTTTTACTTTTGGGATTGCATTCGAATAAACACTGTTCGATAAAATAGTTTCAGCAGGCTCAGGATTGCTTTTTAAGTAATTTTGTAAGGCCAATATTAATATACTCCCCATTATTTCTATGAAAAATGGCTTATTGCCCAATTAATCAATGGACAGATTAAATATACTTGCCTGGAGTATAAATATAGCACCATACAAGCGTCCTACAAAAAATTGATAAGGGTGACAGATAAAATTTTCCCGATCAACGCCTGAACACCACCTAAGCAGCAGCTGAGCAGCACCTAAGCAGCACCTAAGCATACCCTGCCACTACCTGGCATAGCGACTTATCCTCCTATGAGTTTGATTTGTGTCACCGCTGACATATTTTGACATCGGATGTCAAACACAGAAACCTGCCTTGCTCCTAGAATAAAGTCTGCTTATTTCACTTCTTTTATTTGTTTTTTTATTTGTTTTTTTATTTATTAACAGGCCTTCACTAACTGGGCTCAGTTAACAAACTTAACCACCGGAGTCAATCATGAAAACAGCTCGGATTTCTAGCTTTACAGTTGTATTAACCGGCACTTGCCTACTGATTACTGGCCTGACTATCGGCACAAGCGCATCAGCAGCAGAATTTACCGGACGCCATGGCAGTACCGCCAGCGCCAGCGGCGTAGTGCTGCCGAACCGTCAAGGCGGTGTATCGGCCGCCGGGCAAGTCACCGCCAATGGCGCACGAGGCGGCACAGCCAGCGGACAGGCAAATATCCAGACTAACGGGCAGCAAAGCGCTACCTATAGCGCGAATGGCTCCGGAACGACGGCAAACGGCACAAGTTATAGTGGCACCAGTAGCGGTAGCTCCAGCTATAACAGTAGCACCGGTTACGCTGGCAATAACACCACTACGGTGAACGGCAAAACAGTGAATACCAGTACACAAAACGGAGCAACGACAGTGTCTTCCGCTAAGGGGACAAAGACTTTTGGTAGCCGTCACTAAATCAGATATTTTTAATATCTAAATCGAATAACCATCGCAGCGGTTTCAAGACCCATACACAATAAATCATCAACCAACGGAGCCTCATCATGCAAACTCAACGCGTCTCTATATCCACCTTGATGAAGATGTTGACAGCCAGTCTTTTTATACTCGGTGCAGCACATAGTCGGGCAGAAGATGCTGGCTCAGTACAAAAAGCCTGCCGCGCAGATTTCTCTAAGTTCTGCCCATCGATCAAACCTGGCGGTGGCCGTTTAGCCGGATGTCTGAAGGAACATCAAAGTGAATTATCTGCGGGCTGCCAAGAAAAAATGAAAATAGTGTCATCCTGTGGCGAACAAATCAAAGAGCTTTGCGGTAAAGAATCTGATCCTAAAAAAATCAAACAATGCGCTAAAGAACATCGCAGCGAATTTAATGAAGAATGCAAATCCTCAATCACAGACAAATAATTTTTACTTATTTTTTAAGTCATCAATGCCAAGGCGGTGAGCCACATGATGCGTAACGAATTGACGACACAACTGATCAGCGCAAAGACCTTGCCCTGGATTTTTGGCTTGCTATTAATTATTCTTCTGGCGGCCACTATCGAGGGAATAGTGCTAACGTTTTATAGTAAAAAATCCTATGATTGGCGCGCCTATGCGGCGACTGCGGCGGATATGATCATCCGCCAATTGATTGATGCATCGGGTATTTCTATCGCAGCACCAATACTGTTTTTTGCCTATACACATCGGATCAATACGATAGAACTTTCTACGCCTTTTGCATTTTTTTTACTATTCATCGGACAAGAGTTTTTTTACTATTGGTACCACCGTACGTCGCATACAGTGCGTTGGTTTTGGGCGACACACTCGGTACATCATTCGCCGAATGAATTGAATCTGGCTGCGGCTATGCGCTTGGGCTGGACCGGTAAGCTGACAGGCACCAGTTTATTTTTTACGCCATTAGTCTGGTTGGGATTTGCACCGACAACGGTATTAGCAGTAGTGGCGATTAATCTGCTTTATCAGTTTTGGATACATGCAGCGTGGATACCAACGTTGGGGCCGTTGGAGTGGGTACTGAATACACCAGCCCACCACAGCGTGCATCATGCATCGAATCCTGAATACCTGGATTGCAACTACGGCGGCGTCCTGGTTATTTTTGATCGCCTGTTTTGCACCTTCAGACAAGAGCAAGCTGGCATACAAATACGCTACGGCTTAACTGAAAGATTGTATAGCTACAATCCAATAAAAATTGCACTATATGAGTGGAGTAAATTAGTCAGAGATCTGTGGTCGGCAAAGACTTGGCTTATGCGAATAAAAATATTGTTTGGACCACCTGGTACGGTCGATTAGGAATACGGCAGCACCACTAACACGATCCACTCTATCAAGCCTGGAACATCAACATCATAAGTCCAACATAGCAAAAAAATCGCTTCTTAAAACCGGATCATTGCAATTAGCAAACCCAATTTTTAAGAAGCGAAATAAAGTGCAGTCAATCTGCTGCACAAACGATCCGGCTAAAAATTAATGTAAAAGCAAATCGTTAACCTCGATCAGATCAGCTTCTTTTAAAGTACCGGCAGCCGATTTAAGACGCAGGCCGTTCATGATCGTGTCGTAACGCGCTTTCGCCAAATTTTGACGTGTGGTATACAACTGCTGCTGCGCATTCAAAACGTCGATATTGATACGTACACCAACCTGATAACCTAGCTTGTTGGAATCCAATGCCGACTGCGAAGAAATCTCAGCTGCCTCATACGCTTTTACTTGCGCCAGACCGCTAGTGACACCCAGGAATGCTTGGCGGGCATTCTGTGCCGCTGTGCGGCGAGTGAAGTCCAAATCGCTTCTGGCTTTATCTTCTAATGCGATGGATTCACGTACCCGGCTGTCGACTGCAAAACCAGAGAACAGTGGAATATTCCATTGCACACCGATCGAATTCGATTTAACAACACCGTTACCGTTAAGTGAACTATTGCCGCCATTAGAATTACGACCGGAACTGGCAACCAGATCTAGCGTAGGATAATGACCGGCGCGGTTTCTGGAGATATCACGGCGTGCGATCTCTAACGAAACTTGTGATGCGACTACACCATAATTTTGCTTCTCAGCGGAACTCACCCAGTCGCCAATCTGCGCCGGTTGTGGCGAGCTAATTTGAATACCACGTTTGAGTATCGCCAGATCTCCGGCTTCTTTACCAATAATTTGTTGCAAGGCTGCGCGTTTGATTTGCAGATCACTGATACCAGCAAACTCTTGCGCTACCGTCAAATCGTAACGTGCCTGCGCCTCATGCGTGTCGGTAATGGTGGAGGTACCGACTTCAAAATTGCGCTTGGCTGAAGCCAACTGTTCAGAGATCGCCGCCTTTTGAGCTTGCAAAGTTTCCAGAGCGTCTTGCGATGTCAGCACATCAAAATAAGCTTGACCAACTCTGACAATTAAATCTTGCTGCGCTTGTGCAAATTGCGCATCGCTGGCTACGACCAATAATTTACCTTGCTCATATTGCTGCCAGTTTGCCCAACGAAATAAGGGCTGGGATAAAGCTAAGCTATAGGTATTGGTGTAACCCGTACCCTTACTCGTAAACGGCGCGTCGGGCTGAATTTCTGCCGTGGTACGAACATCACTACCGCTCAAAGCCACGCTGGGCAACAAGCCTGCGCGTCCCTGCACTACTTTTTCTAAGCCAGCCACTTGCGAAGCGCGCGCACTGCTGTATTGCGCATCGTTCGCCAATGCATCTTTGTAGATTTGCAGCAAATCAGCGGCACTGGCATCGAGAGTC
This sequence comes from Undibacterium sp. RTI2.2, assembly GCF_035018705.1. Classification (NCBI taxonomy): domain Bacteria; kingdom Pseudomonadati; phylum Pseudomonadota; class Betaproteobacteria; order Burkholderiales; family Oxalobacteraceae; genus Undibacterium; species Undibacterium sp. RTI2.2. Next base: position 44,236 of record NZ_JASJXN010000017.1, read on the forward strand.
AGAAAAACACCGGCGATCAGTGTGGCAATGATGGGATTACGCATGTAACACTCCGAAAGAGTAAATAAGTAGATAGGTAGGTAGTAAAGTAAATGATAAAAATCAGTAGTACAGACGTCAGTTAAAAACTTTGCTCCACAAGCTGTAGTAAATTAAGTCGAAATTCATCAAACCGAAATTAATCGAAACGAATTAATTAAAATCAATACACCGGCATTGCGTTATCCACCTGCTGTGCCCAGGCATGCACACCGCCGGTCAGATTGATCACATTCGTAAAATCATGCTGCTCTAAAAAATGTGCGACTTGCATACTACGAGCACCATGATGGCAAATACAAACAATACTAAGGTCTGAATCAAGCTCCTGATGTCTAACCGGAATACTCTGCATCGGCATCAATACCGCACCGGGAATATGACAAGTTTCGTACTCCCATGGTTCCCGTACATCGAGCAGTAAAGGCGGTGTTTTTGTTTGATCCGCTAACCAGATGGCCAATTCAGGCGCTGTCATATGTTGCATGAGCCAATTCCTATTTTTTAAAATTTAAACTTGGATGCAGGCACAGATTGCGGCAACGCCGGTACGACTGTTTCAAACAAAGTCGTGGTCTTAAATTCTGTTGCTGATTCACGCAAAATAAGTTGCGCCGACATCGCAGGAGCCTGACCTGCGATCACAAACAAACGACCACCGACATTCAATTGCTGTTGCAAATGCGGAGGCACAATTTCTAGCGAACCACTGACAACGATCACATCATAAGTATTGTTATTAGCGATTAAGCCGTTGCCAACAATCACGGTGACATTAGGAACATCGTTCTCACGCAGATTATGTTTGGCAGTTTCTGCCAGCGCTGGATTGGTTTCAGTCGTGGTGACATGGTGTGCCTGATGCGCCAGCAAAGCGGGCAAATATCCAGTGCCTGTACCGATCACCAAAACTGACTCCTGTTTTTTAACAAACAGTTCTTGCAAAATACGTGCTTCGAGTTTTGGGCTCAGGGCAAAAGTGCCGTCCGCAAGCGGTAACTCGGTATCAAAAAATGCCAGGCTTTTTTGGCTTTCCGGGAAAAAGTTTTCACGCTTACAAATGATCAATAAATTTAAAACATCCAGATCCAGTACATTCCATGGACGGATTTGCTGTTCTATCATGTTAAAACGGGCTTGTTCGATATTCATATTGTTCACTCTGTCGCATTAATGATGGGGAACCCGCATTTTATCAAAGCGCGCTGCCACATAGAAGAATCCTTCAATCACTACACTCACTACACTCACTACACTCACTACACTCACTACACCTGCTGTACCGCTACTGCTTCAATTCTGAGTAAAGATAATTTGTTCAAGATAGCCATTTCTTTTTAAACCATTCACCTAAATCGTCCAGATAGGTGTACATCACCGGCACAACCACTAACGTCAATAAGGACGAGGTGATAATGCCGCCAATCACTGCCTGCCCCATAGGTGCTCTTTGCTCTGAACCCTCGGTCAAGGCAAATGCCAGCGGCACCATGCCAAATACCATTGCCAGGGTGGTCATCAAAATAGGGCGCAACCTGACATGAGCGGCCTCTAACAAGGCATCAATCCGGTTCATCCCGTCCCTCCGTGCCTGATTGGCAAAATCCACCAGCAAAATCGCATTCTTGGTCACCAGACCCATCAACATGATGAAGCCGATAATGGAAAACATATTCAAGGTCGACCGGAAAAACATCAGTGCCAGGAAAACACCAATCAGTGTCATTGGCAAAGCAGTCATAATCGCAATCGGCTGCAAGAAGCTGGCAAACTGCGATGCCAAAATCATGTAAATAAAAATCACTGCCAAAGCCAGTGCAGATACGGCATAGCCAAAGGATTCCGCCATATTTTTAGACGCTCCGCCCATCTGATAGCGATAACCTGGCTGCCATTGCATGCTGTCTAAAATCTTCTTGACCTCGGCGCTAACTTCTCCGGCAGAGCGCCCGACGACGTTGGCTGACAGCTCAACCTCACGATTTAAATCCCGGCGATTAATCTGATTGGCGCCAGTCGATGCCTGGATATCAGCGACCTGACGCAAAGGCACCATCTTGGGGGAACCATCGGCATTGGTTTGAGAACTTGCCAACATCAAGCGTGATAAATCGTCTTGGTTGTTTCTATCGCTAGGCGACAAACGCACTGATACATCATAATTTTCATTATCTGGTGCGCGCCAGGTGGTTGCGGCTTCACCCGCTAATAAAGGTCGCAAGGCATTCCCAATTTGTGCCACGCCAACACCCAGATCAGCGCCAATATCACGTTTAGGCTGAATTGAAATCGTCGGCTTTTCAGCCTTCAAGCTGGAGTCCAGATCAACCAATCCCGGAATGGCGCGAAGGCGGCGCTGCACGTCTTCTGACATGATGGCTAATTGCTTGAGATCGGTACCAAGCAAGCTAAACCGGAGTTGTTTGTTGTCACCACCCACGCCGTCCAGTGCGCCGATATGCGTGACGGTAATGCCCGCGATCTGCGTTAAGCGATTACGCAATGGAATCGACATCTGCGATGTGCTTCTAATGCGATCTTTACGCGGGACTAGACGGATGTATGTCGTCACATAACTTTTACCTTGGGCGGAACCAGTATTGACGGTGCTATAGGTATCCAAGACTTCTGGAAATTCTTTCAACACCGACTCAACTTGATGCACCTTGGTCTCGGTCAGTTCTAAGGAAGAACCAACTGGAGTATAAAAGGTGATGCCCGTTTCTGAGTAATCTGCTTGCGGAATAAACTCTGATCCTATCAGGCCACCAATAGGAATTAATAAGCCACCAATAAAAGTCAAAGCGGCAATGAGCAAAGTCATGATGCGATGCTTGAGCGACCACCTGAGCATGTTCTGATATGCCGCAGAAAACCACTGTACACCGCGCTCAAATTGCTCTAACACACGACCGATGGTATTGGCGTAAAACCCTTTGCGCCCCTTGCTAGCTTTATCTTCAGCATTGGCATGGACATCAGGATCTGGCCAGATCGACGACAACATAGGATCTAGGGTGAAAGAGACGAACATCGAGATCAATACCGCCGCCGTCACCGTGATACCAAACTGATGGAAAAACCGGCCAATAATGCCGCCCATGAAACCTACCGGCAAAAATACCGCGACGATAGAGAATGTCGTTGCCAGCACCGCCAAACCAATTTCAGCAGTGCCTTCTAAAGCGGCAGTATGGTGATCTTTATACTTACCATTCACCTTCATGCCGGCATGGCGCACGATATTCTCACGTACGACAATCGCGTCATCAATCAACAAGCCAACGCAAAGCGATAATGCCATCAGCGTAATCATATTGATGGTGAAACCAAACATATCCATGAATAAGAAAGTACCGATCAAAGCGACTGGCAAAGTTAAGCCTGTAATCACCGTTGAGCGCCATGAATTCAAGAAGAGGAAAACAATCAGAATAGTCAGTGCAGCACCCTCGATCAGGGTTCTACGCACGTTTTCTACACCGACACGTATCTGGCGAGAACCATCTTTAATGACTTGTACTTTGACACCGGGATATAAGGCTTTGAGCTGCGGCGTCAGATTCTTTAATGCCTCAGCCAAACCATCGGCAACTTCTATGGTGTTTTGTCCCTGGGCTTTTAAAATATCCAGCGCCAGAGTGCGTTGGCCGTTGTAAAGCGCCAGACTTTCTTGCTCTTCTTGTCCGTCAATAATGGTAGCTACTTGCGACAAAAAGACCGGTTGCCCACCGCGCTTGCTGACGATAATCCGACCAAAATCGGCAGGATTTTTGATACGTCCTTGTATCTGTACTACCTTCTCATTATCTAAGGAACGTATTGCACCTGTTGGTAATTCCTGGTTTTCATTTTTTACTGCATTGATAACTTGATCGACACCCAGGCCCAAGGCTTCCATCTCATTCGGCTTGATATAAATCTTGATCTCACGTTTGACGCCACCGACCAAAGTAACAGAGCCGACGCCGCGTACATTCTCTAAACGCTTTTTTACGATCTGATCGCCGATTGTGGTCAACTCACGGAAATCTCGTTTCTTAATCGTGTCGTCGTTAGTCACTGACACCGAAAAAATAGGTTTATCAGACGGGTCATAACGTGTCACCCGTGGCTCTTTGACTTCCTTTCGAAATCCCGACTTAATCAGTGCAACTTTTTCACGCACGTCTTGTGCGGCTTGTGCCGGGTCAATGGTTAAATCGAACTCCATAATCACCACAGAACTACCCTCGTAAGAACGCGAGGTCAGAGCGCTGATGCCATTGATGGTGTTAACCGATTCTTCTACTTTGCGGGTGATGTCCGACTCGATGGTTTCCGGCGACGCACCCGGATAATCGGTCTGGATGACGACCACAGGAAAAGTAATATCAGGGAACTGATCCACCCGTAAACGCTTGTATGAAAACAAGCCCAACACCACAAACGCCACCATCATCATGGTCGCTAAGACTGGGTTGCCAATACTAATACGCGTAAACCACATGGCTTAGCCTTTGCTATTGGTCTGAACGGCCGCTTGCAGCACTTTCACTGCAACGCCGGAACGCAAACTGCCGAGATTAGCTTTGACGATTTGCGCATCTTTTGCCAGACCAGATAACACTTCTACGCTAGCAGTGCCATTACTCTCGCCTTGCAATCCAAGCGTCACGTTTTTTTGTTGCAAGACATTGTTTTCAATCGCATACACAAAGGTTTTATTGCCGTCGTATTGCAATGCCGTTTGCGGGATAGTCATCACGTCGGACTTTTTATCGAGCGCTAATTGCGCTTCCGCAAAGACGCCCGCTTTAACTTGTCCATCCGTATTGGCGACCTGAATATAGGTCATGATAGAACGTGAGCCAGATTGGACTGCCGGATTAATCCGCGTCACTTTACCGACTATCGCCGTAGCGATGCCTTCAACTTTGAGCGTCACTTGCTGGCCTAATTTGATACTTGCAATATCTTGGCTAGGAACCGCTGCTTCCATCTCCAACACACGCAAATCGACAATATCCAGTAAGCGATTATCGGGCGAGACTTTTTCGCCCGGCTGTACACTGCGGACACTCACCAGGCCAGCAATTGGCGACTTGACGATGGTATCTGCCAAGGCTTTTTGTGCGACGGATAAAGCACCTTTGGCAGAGTCAACATTGGCTGCAGCGATCGCATATTGGTTTACGCCATTATCAAAGGCGTTGGCTGAAATAAAATTTTTATCCAGCAATGCCTTGTTGTTATCACGAGTTTGCTTGGCGATATCCAGCTGGCCTTGGGCTGCCTTGAGTGCGCCGCGTGCCTGCTCTAGCTTGGCATCGTATTCTGTGCTGTCCATTTTGACTAAGACCTGACCGACCTGTACGGCCTCACCTTCACGCACCAGCACTTCGCGCACTTCTGCCGCGACTTTGGCCTTGACTGCGGATTGATTCATGGCGCGCAAGGCACCTGACAAGGTCAAGGTTTTTTGAATATCGGTGGAAGCGACCGTCACAATATCTGTGGGTAAAAACTCTAATATTTGTGGTGTACTTGTAGTCGCTGTCAAACTAGCGACTGATTTTTGTGCTGTATTTTGGAGGCTCTCAATCGATTTTTTCTTCAAGAAAAAAAGTCCTGCTCCCAGCAATACAAATACAACAATGATCCATAATCCCCGACGCTGTAGCATAGTCATCCCGTGTTATTTAATTTTTATTGTGTTTTTATTGCAAGTACATCACTGTTGCAGCAGCCTTGTTCAAACTAATTTAGACTAACATAGTGCCAGTGCGATCGACGCTCACCAACCGCGTCAATTTGGATTGGCTAACAAACCATGTAATGCCATGTCCATATAATGTTCCAGATAGGTTTCCAGATCCTCGGTCCGAATCTGGCACACGCTATAGGAATGCTTCCACATCATCATCATGATCATAGGCGCGATCAATATCTTGGCGCCAATACTAGGATCAATTTTCCGCATTTCCCCGCTATCTATACCTCTTTGCAACAAACGTATCATCATTGCATCGCTGGGGGCGATCACTTCTTCGTAATAAAACTGTGCCAGATCAGGGAAGTTAGCCGCTTCCGCCATCATCAACTTACTCAGTCCCGATAATTTGGTTTTGCCAATGCGCTCCCACCAGGTTCCCATAAACTGGCGGAACAAATCGGCAGTGCTGCCAGTAAATTGATCAATTAACTCACCCGCTTCGCCAATTAAAGGGACGACGCTATCACGCACGACTGCTTTAAATAGCTCTTCTTTACTGCTGTAATACAAATACAAAGTCCCTTTGGAGACACCAGCAATGCGTGCCACATCATCCAGACGGGTTGCGGCAAATCCGCGCTCGACAAATAAATCGAGTGCAGCAGCAAGTAGTTCTTGAGGGCGAGCATCCTTACGACGCTCCCAGCGGGGCTTGAACGGACAGGGCATGATGATGGGGAAATTTAACTTACTGAAGAGTCAGTAATATAAACTTCTCTACCCTGAGCGTCAAGGAAACAGTTTCCGCTACAGCCTTACCAAAGCATGCTCTGGAGTTGTTTCCCATTGCCGCATCGCACTGAGGCAGATTGTCAGGTTTCTATCAGTATCTCGCCATCAATATGCGATCAAGCAGCAAAAGTGGAGGCTGAAATGACAAAATACAGCCGCGAACGACAAGATCACCGGAGGGATTGATGGTTTTTCAATATGGTAAGTGTCTGCTACTATTTAAACCCAGATTTTCCATAGTAACAGCGACAAGTGTGCCTTTGGCGAACTGACTGGCTAGACGCGACGACGACGCAAGCTGCATCTTGCTAGGAGGAGCAACAACGCCAGGCAGTTCGCCAAAGGTGCAATTGTCGCTGTAGCGCTCCCACTCAAATCGCGGTGGTGTTATCCCTCTGATGACCGCATGCCGTCTGCGTTTCTGCGAAGTGGTAGCGGTCTAATGGAAAATCGGGGTTGAATAGGAGCTGAGAAGTGTCTACGATGCACCTGCAACACAAGTCATGCCGTATCCTGGTCAAAACTCTACTGAATAACTTTTACTAATGAAATACCCACATGATTTGTCGTGACAATTGCGGTGCGTGTTGCACCGCCCCTTCGATTTCGAGTGCTATCCCCGGAATGCCCAATGGCAAACCGGCTGGCATCAGATGCATACAATTGACGGCGAATAATCAATGTCAGATTTTTGGGCGTCCGGAGCGCCCCTCCTGTTGCTCAGGACTTCAGCCGTCCACAGAGATGTGCGGATCAACCCGGGAACAAGCGATTCTATGGCTTAGCGAACTAGAGAGAATCACTGCACCGGCTTTGCATTAACCATTGGGAAGCTACGCAAGTAAGTAAGTAGATTGGTAATTTCCTTCTCATCACCAATCCCGTAAAAACGCATTTTTGTACCGGGTACAAGATCGCTGGGGTCCTTCAAAAATGCGGTCAACGATTTCTCTGACCAGACGATGCCTGAATTTTTCATTGCTTGTGAATATCGATAATCACCCGTTGCCCCTGCGCGTCTGCCGATAATGCCATTCAGTTCAGGGCCAAAACCACCTCGGGCAGAGGGACCTACCTGGTGACACGAAGCACATTTTTTAAAGGCGGCCTTACCGGCCTCCAGGTTGCCAGAAGTTTGCGCCGAGGCAAACTGACTGACCAGTACGAATATCAATAAGACTAATTTATGCATGATGGGTCAATAGTGGAGGTAAGTATGTGAAGTGTGCATGCAATACATCGCTGCAACGCGGACACAAAATAGATCATATCCAATTTTTGTAAAACAGGATTAATGGGACGACGTTGGGCTTTTTGAAGGCACCCTTCGAAGTTGTACTACTCAAAGACTCACGCAAAACCGCCCCAGCTGAGTTGTAGCTCCTGGCTCTACTTAAGTGCTATCTTCGTCGCCACGCCTTGCGGGGATAATTTTGCGTAAGCCTTATATTTTTCACTGACAACCACCCTGCCAGCATATATCTGCATAGCGCTGACGGAATCTCAAACGCGCCCGACCTGTACAAACATTCTTTGCTATATTTAAAATACTCCCATATAGTATTTTAAATATGTCCATATATTATCTGGACAATACACCATTTAATAAAAATTTTATGGGGAGTATATGAATTTATCGTACTTTGTAACAAATTCGAGGGGCGCGTAGCATGCGACCATGTTAAGCTTCGTGCCGACTAATTGAGCATGCGATTTTTCTCATATTTGTCCAGCATTGACGCATCATCTACCTTCTTTTTTTCATCCCATTCACTCACAATTTTCTGCCGACTATGGATCTTATCTTCGCCGTAAAAATCATCATCATGGGTATCGTTGAGGGACTGACGGAATTCCTGCCGATCTCCTCTACAGGGCACTTGATACTGACGGGTAGCCTGATTAACTTTACCGAAGGCATTTCATCAGATACGGCCAAAGTATTTGATATCGTGATACAAGCTGGTGCAATTTTCGCGGTTTGCTGGGAATATCGGCAAAAAATTGCGAGCGTGACGATGGGATTAGCGAGCGATAAAAAATCTCAGAAATTTGCGCTCAACCTAGTGGTTGCGTTTTTGCCTGCAGCGATACTCGGCGTGTTGTTCATCAAAACAATCAAGGCCTATTTATTTGCGCCAGTTCCGGTCGCACTCGCCTTCATCATCGGTGGCTTGATTATTTTGTGGGTAGAGCGTAAAAACAAACCCGCTACTGGCAACGCAAACACAGTCGCCAGTGCGGACAAAGTGGCGCGTGTCCAGTCCGTGGATGATATGACGATGTTAGATGCGCTCAAAATTGGTATCGCTCAATCCTTCGGTTTGATCCCCGGCACCAGCCGTTCTGGCGCGACGATTATTGGCGGTATGTTATTTGGCTTAAGCAGAAAAGCCGCCACTGAGTTTTCGTTCTTCTTAGCGATTCCGACCTTGCTGGGAGCAACTGTATATTCGCTCTACAAAGCACGTCATGAATTGTCGATGACCGATGTGCCTGTATTTAGCCTCGGAACTGTTGCCGCATTTATCTCAGCCTTCTTTTGTGTACGCTGGTTATTGCGTTATATCGCTTCTCATAATTTCAATGCATTTGCCTGGTACCGCATCGCGTTTGGCATCATGATTTTAATTACTGCCTACACTGGCGCGATCGCCTGGGTTGATTAAGTTGTGACAGAAGCTAGCAATACTGCCGATCCGGCACTGCACTTATTACAAACCGTATTTGGCTACCCGTCTTTTCGTGGGCAGCAAGAACAAATTGTCGGACATGTCGTCAAGGGCGGTGACGCTCTGGTGCTAATGCCAACTGGCGGCGGTAAGTCTTTGTGTTATCAAATTCCGGCGCTGATACGGCATGGCGTCGGCATCGTCATCTCGCCACTGATTGCGCTGATGCAGGATCAAGTGGATGCGCTGGAAGAAGTCGGTGTGCGCGCTGCCTTTCTCAATTCGACGCAAAGTTTTGACGAAGCCTTACGTATCGAAAAAATGATGCGTAACGGCGAGTTGGACATGGTGTACATCGCGCCAGAGCGCTTGATGACACAGCGTTGTCTGGAATTATTATCGGTAACGCCACTGGCTCTTTTTGCGATTGATGAGGCGCATTGCGTATCGCAATGGGGTCATGATTTCCGGCCGGAATATATCAAGCTGTCGATCTTGCATGAACGCTTTCCCTCGGTGCCGCGTATCGCCCTGACCGCGACCGCCGATCAGCAAACCCGTGATGAAATTATTCACCGCTTGCAGTTAGAAAATGCACTGCAATTTGTCTCGTCCTTTGATCGTCCTAACATCCGTTACCAAATTGTGGAGAAGGCGAATGGACGCAAGCAATTACTCGATTTTATTCAGGCGCAACACAATGGCGATGCGGGGATTGTGTATTGCCTGTCGCGTAAAAAGGTCGAAGAGACCGCTGAATTTTTGAATGAAAACGGCATCACTGCTCTGCCCTATCATGCCGGGATGGCGCTGCCGGACCGGACAAAAAATCAGTCCCGTTTTTTGCGCGAAGACGGGATAGTGATGACGGCGACAATCGCCTTTGGCATGGGTATCGATAAACCTGATGTGCGCTTTGTCGCCCATCTGGATTTACCCAAAAGTATTGAAGGCTATTATCAAGAAACTGGCCGTGCAGGACGTGATGGAACGAGTGCCAATGCCTGGATGGCCTATGGTTTGCAAGACGTAGTTCAGCAGCGTCGCATGATTGATGAATCCGAAGCGAATGAAACCTTTAAACGTGTGCAAGGCGTTAAGCTCGATGCCATGCTGGGCTTGTGCGAAACGCTGAATTGCCGGCGCGTACATATCCTCGATTATTTTGGACAACAATCGCAAGCCTGCGGCAACTGCGACACCTGCTTGTCACCACCAACCTCGTTTGATGGCAGCCTGGCAGCACAAAAAATTCTTTCTACTATCTACCGTGCCGATCAACGCTTCGCTGCGGGTCATATCATTGACGTTTTGCGCGGCATCGATACTGATCGCGTCAAGCAATGGCGACATGATCAGCTGTCCACTTTTGGTATAGGCTCTGACAAAAGCGAAGCAGAGTGGCGCGCACTGTTGCGACAATTAATCGCACTCGGTCTGGTCTCAGTCGATTATGACAATTTTAGCTCGCTAAAACTCACTCAAGAGTCACGCGCTGTTTTAAAAGGCGAGACCAAAGTACAACTGCGGCAATATAAAAAAGCAGAAAAAGCCGTCAAACATAAACGTCAATCGGCAAAAGATTACGCCGAGTCAAACCTCTCGAATAGCGAGCAAGCTATCTTCGAGAAACTGCGTTGGTGGCGGGTAGAAACTGCCAAGGCGCACAACACAGCGGCCTTCATTATTTTCCATGATTCGACCCTGCGCGAAATCGCCAAAGCCAATCCTAGATCAATGGACGATTTACGAGGTGTGACTGGCGTTGGCGAGAAAAAATTAGAGCGCTACGGAGCAGAAATTGTGGCGTTGATTGCGGAATTGCAGTAAGCGGTGAATCGCCTTAATAAATCATTTTGGCGAATGACTTTAATTCATCGATTTTATGGAAAAATCACATACTCCCCCATTATTTTCCTATAAACGTCCTATAGACCAGTAAATATATGGACAATAAAATATACTTACCTGGAGTATAAAAAAATAAGAGAGTGGGCATCATGCGCACTCTCCTATATATTTAAGCTAAGCTTTGTACCATATTCTGATAATGCTCAAGCAAGCTTCAGATCATGAACTAGGATCTAATCCAGACTTGATCCGGCTCGTATCCTCATCCTGTTTCATCCTGTCGCTACTCAAATCAAGCTAACTGCCCCAACAAAGTCTCGGCATTTGAAACTTCAAATTTGCCGCCTTCTTCTACGTTCAATTGCTTAACTACGCCATCAACAACCAGCATCGAGTAACGCTGTGAGCGTGTGCCCATACCAAACTTACTGAAGTCAGCATCCAAGCCCAATGCTTTACTGAAATCTGCGTTGCCATCGGCCATCATACGTACTGTGCCGACTGCTTTTTGCTCCCGACCCCATGCGCCCATTACAAACGCATCGTTGACCGAGATGCACCAGATTTCATCAACGCCTTTAGCCTTAAATTCAGCGGCATGCTGCACATAACCCGGTACGTGTTTAGCGGAGCAAGTTGGCGTGTAAGCACCTGGCAAACCGAAGATAGCAATAGTTTTGCCTTTGGTTAAATCTTCTACTTTAAAAGTATTCGGGCCGAGGGAGCAACCCTCTGATTCAACTTCAATAAATTCTGCGAGGCTACCTGCTGGTAAATGCTGGCCAATTTGTATGCTCATTATGATTCCTTTCATTTAACTCAAAATAATCTTTATTACAATTGTGGTGCAATACATTTTTATTAATAAATGATGCATGCACACTGACGAAGTATGCCTCAGACATGAAAATCATGTAGAAAACAACAAAGTGCTCGTTTTTTAAATTGAAAATATTTCGTAAAGTGAATTTAATCTTGTTTTAGTGTCTTTTAATTTGATGGCTAAATTTCTAGATTAAGCCAGTGCTAAAATAAGTATCAGTAGCGATGAGACAACATATCAACGTTATTGAAATAAAAATAGGTGCACATATCAATCCACTGTTTTGGGAGCAGGGTAGCAAATGAATATATACATCAAGTCAAATGGTATTCCATTAAAAAGCATGGCGTCGGCCTTAGCGAGTATTGGATTTACGGTACTTCTTGCCGGATGCGGCGGCAGCGACTCATCTGCGCCACCAGCACCACCGCCTTCGCCGACGGTTTCAATTGACGTTTTCGGTGCACGGGGTACTACTTTGACTGCTGTAGTCAATAGCACTAACTGCTCGGTAACACCAACAGTCAGCTGGCAAGCATCGTCTGGCGTTGCCTTAGGTACTGGCACTAGCGTACAAGATACTCAACCAAATTCTGCTGTCACAGCGACTGCAAGCTGCTCTACGGCGACTGCAAGTCAAACTCTGCAGGCTAATTCCGTCTACAGCGCACTTGCAGCTTTTGCTGTTACGCAAAATGGTACAGCCTACGCTTGGGGCAATCCAGTTTGGGGCGGACAAAATGCATCGTCCTCAGTGATTACAGGTATTGCACAGTTGTTCCCTTCAGATCGCGGCTTTGCTGCACTGCTAACTGATGGCACGGTTAAAGTTTGGGGTAGCAGCTACGTGTCTCCGACCACCGCTACAAGCGCACTGACAAACATTGCCTCCATTATTCCCGGTCGCGTAGCTTTCTTTGGCGTAAAAAAAGATGGCTCTTTTACTGCGTGGGGTACTTATCGCGGCGTGCTGTCTGGCGTTGATGTACCTTTCAATGATCCAAATTACGGACTCAATGCAGCAACCGTAGCGTCTTTGACAAACATTAAAAGTATCGCCTCCACTGAAGGTGCTTACGCGGCAATCAAAGCAGACGGAACTGTCGTTGCATTTGGTGATGCGGACACGGGCGGTGATGCAAGTTCAGTGCAATCGCAACTTACCAATGTGATCCAAGTCGTCGGCACAAATTATGACTTTGTAGCACTTCGTAAAGACGGTACCGTGGTTAGTTGGACCGGCTCATTTGGCTGGGCAATACCAACCAGTGATCAAGTAGTGACGAATGTAAAAAATCTGACTGCCGGTGGCGCAATTGCCGTCGCGACGACGAATGCTGGCATCACATTTGGATTCGGTTATGCCAATGACATCGAGGCGGTAGACACGCGTATTTTAAACAGTAACGGCATTTTGACAAACATCACTAATGTCTACTCAACGCAAACTGCTTTTGCGGCCTTACGCGCGGACGGTACCGTTGTAAGTTGGGGTGATTTGCCACGTATGCAGGCCAGCTTAACTACTGCACAAGCTTCACTAAACAAAGTGAAATCAATCCAATCCACTGAATATGCATTTGCGGCTCTAAAAGCTGACGGTACCGTGGTAAGTTGGGGTGATCCTAGCGTTGGTGGCGACAGCAGCGCGGTAACCGCACAGTTGACGAACGTGGTTTCAATCACGGCGAACAAATATGCGTTCGCTGCACTCAAAGCTGATGGCACAGTAGTGACTTGGGGCATGCCAAGCAAAGGTGGCGACAGTAGCGCAGTTACAGCGAAACTAGTGAATGTCCGTGCAATTTATGCCACACCATTTGGCGCCTTCCTTGCAGTCAGTAAAGACGGCACCTTTACTAGCTGGGGTGATCAATGGGCGGGTGGCGGAGCAGTTCCGGCAGCTCTGACAAAAATCCCATTTTCCAGTTAATTACTAGAAAATAACTCATACAACGATCTACATCCCAAACGATAAATTATCGGAGAAAATACAGAATGAAATCTTTACTGTTCAGCGTTAAACCTTTACTGTTAGTCGTAATGAGCACGATGCTAAATGTATCTGTCTTTGCACCTGCTTTTGCGTCTGCAGTTGACCCAAATAGCGCAAATAGCACTAAGCCGCAAGTCGAGCAAAAACTCTCTCAAATCATTATCAAATATCACAATGAGAGAAGTAATATGCTTGAGTCGGCTGCTAGTGTCGGAGGCAATCTAACTGCCTTGGCACAAGTACAGGCACAACGCCTTTCCACACTACAGTCGGTGGCGCAAACTTTCGGTACCTCGTTTGTACTGAAGCGCCAGATTGTGACCGGAGGTTGGGTTTATGCTTCCGATATCGCTTTAAAACCAGCTGAAATGCGTGCTCTGGCAGCCAAACTGGCTAGCGTCGATTCGACTATCGAATATGCGGAACCAGACTACATTCGTCGTCCTGCTTATGTACCGACGGATCCTTTGTTTTCTACCAACCAATGGGATATGCAAGATTCCAAGACCCAAGTAGGTGCTTTGAATTTGCCAGCAGCTTGGGATATCACAATGGGGCAAAACATTGTCGTGGCTGTGCTGGATACCGGGTATCGCCCGCATCCAGATATTCTGCCTAATTTGGTTCCAGCACAAGGAGGCAAGGCAAACCAATATGGTTATAACTTTATCAGTAGCCCTGCAGTAGCACGGATTGCCTTACCAGCTGGCGCATCAAGTGTTCGTGGTCCAGACGCAATCGACTTAGGTGACTGGGTCAGTGCAACTGACACATCGTGTGGTCCATCGAACAGTTCTTGGCATGGTACGCACGTTGCAGGTATCGTGGCTGCTGCTACAAACGGCATTGGCATCACAGGAGTCGCGCCAAAAGCAAAAGTGCTGCCTTTGCGCGTACTCGGCAAATGCGGTGGCTATGATTCTGATATTGCTGACGCAGTAGCTTGGGCCGCAGGACTTCATATCAGCGGCATACCAGATAACATCAACAGAGCCAATGTCCTGAATCTTTCTCTAGGTGGCACAGGTGTTTGTACTCGTACTAGCGCAACCGCATATCAAAGCGCGATCGCAGCTGGCACGGTGATTGTAATTGCTGCCGGCAATTCAAGTATTGATGCCAAACTGTCATCGCCAGCGAACTGCCCAGGTGTAATTACAGTAGCATCGACTTCGATTGCAGGTGGTCGTGCGAGCTATTCCAACTACGGCGGCACAGTAACCGTCGCGGCTCCGGGCGGAGGCTTCACAACAGCGAATGATCAGATCACATCGACTTTGCCAACAGGTACAACCGTTGCTACTAACGATTCTACGTATGGTATGTACTCTGGTACTTCTCAAGCGACACCACATGTGGCTGGCGTAGTGGCTTTAATGTTGTCAGTTAATCCCAGATTAACTCCGGCACAAGTAAAAAGCATCTTGATTAAAACAGCTCGCCCTGCACCAGCAAACTGCCCAGGTTGTGGCGCAGGCATTGTAGATGCGGCAGCTGCGGTCAAGGCTGTAACTGGCGGTTAATAGCAACATCGCTAGATCCA
Source organism: Undibacterium sp. RTI2.2 (assembly GCF_035018705.1). Classification (NCBI taxonomy): domain Bacteria; kingdom Pseudomonadati; phylum Pseudomonadota; class Betaproteobacteria; order Burkholderiales; family Oxalobacteraceae; genus Undibacterium; species Undibacterium sp. RTI2.2. The sequence continues at coordinate 59,647 of NZ_JASJXN010000017.1, forward strand.
GACAAATTCTGGGTCTGGCGAGTGATATTTAAGAAATAATTTAAAATTATTTAAAAAGTAAGCCATAAAAAACCCGCATAAATGCGGGTTTTTTATGGGTTTTGTCAGATTTTATGGCTAGATTTTAATCAGCTTGTTTTCTTAAAAACGCGGGAATGTCATAAGTTTCCATACCATTTTTTTCCAAAGCACGAACCGTATCTGACGCAGACTCACGACGCCATACTGCCGGCTTACTCAAGCCATCAAAACCACTGGAAGCAGTCGTCGTACCTGAATGCATGCCAGCCGAAGCTGTCGTTGGCGACGCCATCATTGGTTCATTATGAGTACCTGTGCGCAGCATTGGTGTTTGTACCAACTGGATATTTTTCTTGCCCCGACCCAAGCCAGTTGCCACCACTGTGACACGAATATCATCACCCATCGTATCGTCGTAAGCGATACCTTGTGCGATAGAAGCATCAGGTGCTGCAAAAGCGCGAACTGCCGCCATGACTTCTTTGATTTCTTTACCTTTGAGACCGCGGCTAGCAGTCACGTTGACCAAGACACCCCGAGCACCGGACAAATCGATACCATCCAACAACGGCGAAGCAACTGCCTGCTCTGCCGCAATACGTGCACGATCAACACCGGATGCTGTTGCCGTACCCATCATCGCTTTACCTTGTTCGCCCATGATCGTTTTCACGTCATTGAAATCAACGTTGATATGACCTGGAACATTGATGATTTCCGCAATACCGGCAACCGCGTTGTTGAGCACGTCATCGGCGTGTTGCAGCCATTCGATCATGCTGTCGTCTTCGTAGATCTCTTCCAATTTTTCATTGAGAATAATAATCAGCGAATCCACATGCTGTGACAAGGCTTCCAGACCCTCGTCAGCGATGTCCATGCATTTTTTACCTTCGTATGAGAAAGGTTTGGAAACCACAGCAACCGTCAGCGCGCCTAATTCTTTGGCGATCTGTGCCACTACGGGGGCAGCACCAGTACCGGTACCACCGCCCATACCAGCAGCGATAAATACCATGTGCGAACCACGTAATGCATCTTGAATGCGAGCACGGGATTCTTCCGCCAACTGGCGACCGACTTCCGGCTTCATCCCTGCACCCAAACCGGTTTCACCGATTTGAATGACGTTGTGTGCCTTAGATTGCAGCAATGCTTGAGCATCAGTATTAGCAGCGATAAATTCAACTCCTGCCACACCTTTGTTAATCATGTGCTGCACAGCATTACCACCTGCGCCACCAACACCGACGACTTTAATTACGGTGCCTTGCGTAGCGTTATCAACCATATCGAACTCCATCATGACTCCTTTAGGTAGGCAGTTTTTAGTCGATAGGCATCACGTTTGAAATACAAATTTTCAACAACGGTGTCACGCCTAGCGACTAATAACTGCGGATCAGAACATTATAAAATGATTACTACTATTTATGCGAAAAAATACACCAAAAAACTGCTTAAAAATTCCCCAAAAACCACTCTTTCATGCGCTGCCATACTGCTTTTGCAGAACCTTCCTGCCGCGTAACAATATGACCACGCATATACTGCTTCTTCGCTTCCAACAACAACCCCAAAACTGTGGCGTAACGCGGGCTGCGTACGACATCTGCTAACTGCCCCGAATACACCGGCATACCTAAACGTGTCGGCTTTAAAAAGATATCTTCAGCCATTTCTACCATGCCTGGCATGATCGCGGAACCACCCGTCAATACGATGCCGGAGGACAGCACATCTTCATAACCAGATTCACGCACTACCTGATGCACTAAGGCGAATAATTCTTCGACCCGCGGTTCAATCACAGCAGCTAAAGCCTGACGCGATAACGAGCGCGGACCACGATCACCAAGACCCGGTACTTCCAAAGAATCAGATGGGTCGGCCAGCACCTGTTTGGCAACACCAAAACGAATCTTGATTTCTTCTGCTTCTGATGTTGGTGTACGCAATGCCATAGCGATATCATTGGTGATCTGATCACCGGCAATTGGGATTACAGCGGTATGACGGATTGCACCTTCGCTAAACACAGCCACGTCTGTCGTGCCGCCACCGATATCAATCAGGACAACGCCAAGCTCTTTTTCATCGCGGGTCAGCACTGCCTCGGCCGATGCCATTGGCTGCAAAATCAAATCAGACACTTCCAGACCACAGCGGCGTACACACTTGACGATATTCTGTACCGCGGAAACTGCACCAGTGACGATATGTACTTTGACTTCGAGACGAATGCCGCTCATGCCAATAGGCTCGCGCACATCATCCTGGCTATCCACAATAAATTCTTGCGGCAAGGTATGTAGCAGTTGCTGATCGGTCGGAATATTTACTGCCTTGGCAGTCTCAATCACGCGCGATACATCAGCAGCCGTGACTTCTTTATCTTTAATCGCAACCATGCCGCTGGAATTAAAGCTGCGGATATGACTACCTGCAATACCGGTATAGACATTGCGGATTTTGCAGTCCGCCATCAGCTCGGCCTCTTCCAATGCACGCTGAATTGATTCGACCGTCGCCTCGATGTTGACGACTACACCTTTTTTCAGCCCCTTGGATTCGTGCTGACCAAGGCCGATTACTTCATGGCGACCATCCGGCATGACCTCTGCGACGACCGCAACAATTTTTGAGGTGCCGATGTCCAGGCCGACGATCAGGTTTTTTGCATCTTTTGTCATTTACTTACTTTCGTTTGACATTGAGTTTGCTGCTTTGTTTTCCACTTAACTTGCTAGCGATACCGAAGCCACTGTGACTCGATTTCAGCGCTAATCCATTCGGATAACGCATATCGACACTTTCAATACTGTCTTGCAAACTTGCGACTAACTGTGGGTACACTGTCAGCAATTTATCTACCCGGCTTTGCAGAGTCTGATCATCCTGTACCCGACCCAACTCGACTTTCATACCGTTGTTCAATTTCACACTCCAGGCGTAACGACTGGAGTACTGCACAGACTCGGGCGCTAAACTGATTTTGGCAAACCAGGTTTTAAAATCGATATAGCGCGCCAGCACTTCTTTCTCACTACCTTCTGGTCCCGCAAAATCAATTAACTCCGCATCCTCTTCCGCTTCAGCCAGATTGGCGGTAAATACATCGCCCTTCACTGACATCAATCGTCCTTCTTCACCCCAAGTACCCAAAGCCTGATGCTCTTCCAAAGTGACAATCAACTTATTTGGCCATTCTCTTTGCACGCTAGCTTTACGCACCCAAGGTACCGCTTCAAATGCAGTACGTACACCGTCCAGATTTGTCGTAAAAAAATTACCCTTCAATTTAGGTAAGGCAGTATCACGAATCGTCAGTGCATTCACGTGTCGTAATGGCTGCTGATCGGCGCCTACCACTTGAATTACTTTTAACGTAAACATCGGACGCTGCACTAACCACCACACACCAGACATCATCAACGCAAGCAAAAAAACACCGAACAACGCATTTGCTGTTGTATTCATAGACCTGACGTCTTGCCACATATGCTTACTGATTACCCTTCGACATCTTTAAGCGAGCGGATTGCAAAATTTTCAGACATAAATCTTCATAACTTAAACCAACTGCACGAGCGGCCATTGGCACCAGCGAATGTCCTGTCATACCTGGCGAAGTATTGACCTCAATCAAAAACGCTTGGTTGTCGGATGCTCGGAGCAATACATCAACCCGCGCCCAGCCTTCGCAATTCACTGCACGGTAAGCGTCTACAGACATTTGCCGTATTTGCTCTGACAATGCAGCATCTAACGGCGCAGGACAAAGGTACTTGGTATCGTCGGTAAAATATTTATTCTGATAGTCGTAATTACCTTGTGGCGCTACGATCTCAATGATGGGTAAGGCGTAAGCGTCTTTACCAGTACCCAAAATTGCTACGGTCAGTTCGCGACCTTGAATAAATTCTTCAGCCAATACCTCGTCATCAAATTGCGCTGCCAAAGCATAGGCATCCTTCATATCGGAGTAGCCATTTACTTTAGTGATGCCAATTGTCGAGCCTTCATGTGGCGGTTTTAAAATCAAAGGCAAACTCAGACGATCTGGTACCAGACGCAATTCCGTTTCAGCGTTTAATACTTCGTATGCTGGTGTCGTCAACTGATGGTTCTGCCAAATTTTCTTAGTAAAAATTTTGTCCATCGCAATAGCTGACGCCATTACGCCGCTGCCGGTGTAGGGAATACCTAATTGCTCCAGCACACCTTGTAAGCTACCGTCCTCACCGAAACGACCATGCAGAGCGATAAAGACACGATCAAATTTTTCAGCTGCCAGATCAGCCAGACTACGCTCGCCAGTATCAAAGCCATGCGCATCCACACCTTTGCTTTTTAAAGCCGCCAGTACGCCCGTGCCGGACATGATCGATATCTCACGCTCAGCGGAGCGCCCACCAAACAGTACGCCAACTTTACCTAATTCGTTTACGTTTGCAATGTCACTCATGATGGCATCTCTGTCTTCTATTCCGTATGAAATTCAATCGTCTTTACTTCGCTTATATTGAAGTTAATAGCATTAACTTCGTCAGTCTTTAGTACTTATTAATCAAATGCATTTGCCAGTTTTGCCGGAACAGCGCTGATCGATCCGGCACCCATTACAATCAATACATCGCCATCTTTCAGCACATGTAAAAGATTGTCTGGCATATCGCTAATCTCTTCTACAAAAACCGGCTCTACTTTGCCTGTTACTCTTAAAGCTCTGGCCAGCGCACGACCATCGGCAGCGACGATCGGGGCCTCGCCGGCGGCATACACTTCTGCCAAAACAACTGCATCGGCGGTCGAAATTACCTTAACAAAATCTTCAAATAAATCACGTGTGCGTGTATACCGATGCGGTTGGAAGGCCAGCACCAAACGGCGTCCGGGATATGCACCGCGGGCAGCGGCTAAGGTTGCGGCCATTTCCACCGGATGGTGTCCATAGTCGTCGACCAATGCAAAAGTACCGCCTGCGTGACCGCTTACACTTATGTCTGTACCGGTATCAGGTAAAGCGATTTCACCATAACGGGTAAAACGGCGACCGACGCCATGGAATTCACTTAACGCTTTTTGAGTGGCAGCATCGGCGACACCAACTTCACGGGCGACTGCAATCGCGGCGCACGCATTTTGTATGTTGTGCATACCGGGCTGATTTAAGCTCACGTGCATAGGTTCGCAACCATCCTGGACTACGGTGAATTGCATCATGCCACCAACAGCTTTAGCATCAGTTGCGCGGATATCTGCTTCTTCATGAAAACCGTAAGTCACAATCGGTTTAGAAATGAAGGGCATAATTTCGCGTATATGTGCATCGTCCAGACAAAGAATAGCGACACCGTAAAATGGCAGACGTTGAGTAAACTCGATAAACGCTTGCTTCAATTTTCCAAAGTCATGCTCATAGGTTTCCATATGATCAGCATCAATATTGGTGATGACTTCAATCACTGGCAACAAATTCAAAAACGAAGCATCAGATTCATCCGCCTCTGCCACAATAAAATCACCACTACCGAGCTTGGCATTAGCACCGGCACTATTTAAACGACCGCCAATAACAAACGTTGGATCAAAACCACCTTCAGCCAGAATACTGGCAACGAGACTTGTCGTAGTAGTCTTGCCGTGAGTGCCTGCAATTGCGATACCGCTTTTTAAACGCATTAACTCGGCCAGCATTAATGCTCTTGGAACGATAGGTATATGCTTTTCTCGTGCGGCAACAACTTCAGGATTATCCGCTTTGACCGCAGTGGAAGTGACGATTGCATCGGCCCCCGCAATATTGTCTGCTGCGTGTCCAAGCATCACTTTTGCGCCCAGACTGGCTAATCTTTGTGAAGCCGCGTTACTACCTAAATCCGAACCAGAAATCGTGTAGCCCAGATTAAGTAAGACCTCGGCAATACCGCTCATTCCGGAGCCACCGATACCGACAAAATGAATGTGTTTGACTTTATGTTTCATATTTTTTCAGGCTAACTGCTCTAATACTTTTGCAATAGTTTCATTAGCTTGACGTTGACCTAAACTATAAGCAGTCTCAGCCATCGCCAAACATTGTTCTCTCGTGATGCTTTGTAACTTTGCCGCTAAGTCAGCTGGATTTAATTCGCGCTGCGGTAAATAAACTGCCGCTTTCTGCTGCGCCATCCATTGTGCATTGTCCTTCTGATGTGACGTACTGGACGCAACGAACGGCACTAAAATACTAGCAACACCAGCTGCTGTCAGTTCCGATATGGTGATTGCACCAGCTCGGCAAATAACCAGATCAGCATCAGCATATCGACGCGGCATATCATCAATAAAATCCAATACTTCTGCTCGTACACCATACGTGGCATAGCTTGCACGTAAAGCATCAATATGTTTTTTTCCCGATTGGTGCGTAACTAATGGACGGTCTTGTTCTGGGATCAGTGCCAATGCGGCAGGTAAATTTGTGTTTAAGGCTTGTGCGCCAAGGCTACCGCCGACGACTAATATTTTTAATGGTCCTGTCCTTGTTATATAACGCTTCGCAGGTTCTGGCAGAATACAGATTTCAGTACGTATAGGATTGCCAGTGACCTGAGCTTTATTATGATTAACGAGACCGCTAGACGGCAAACCGAATAGCACGCGTTTAGCTAAAGGGCGCAATAATTTATTCGACAATAACAAGGCAGAGTCAGCATTCATGAGCACGACTGGTTTGCCACGCAAGGCCGCCATCACACCGCCTGGGACGGTCACATAACCACCCATACCCAGGACTACGTCGGGTTGTCGCTGCCCCAAAATTTTTAGGCAACTAAAGAAACTAAGGGCTAATTTAAAAGCGCCACTGAATGTATGTATCAAGCCTTTGCCACGCATACCGGTAAATGTAATGGTATCCATTGCCACACCGTGCTGAGGAACAATCTGGTTTTCCATACCACTGCTAGTACCAAGCCAAGAGACTTGCCAGCCACGCGCTTTCATCGTTTCCGCAATCGCTAAGCCCGGGAAAATATGTCCCCCAGTACCAGCAGCCATGATCATGAGTTTCTTTTGTGTCATAGCCGCCCCCCACGCATCAGGAGCCGGTTTTCATAATCTATTCTGAGCAATATCGCTAAGCCCACACAATTAATCAATACACCAGAACCGCCATAACTCATTAAAGGCAAAGTTAAACCCTTAGTGGGTAGTAAGCCCAAATTGACGCCCATATTAATGAATGCCTGTACGCCGATCCAGATACCAATCCCCTTTGCGGTTAAACCAGCAAATGTCAAATCCAATGCGATTGCCTGACGACCGATTTCAAAGGCCCGTTTTAATATCCAGTAGAACAATAAAATCACGACTAGTACGCCAGCAAATCCCAATTCTTCGCCAATGACTGCCAGTAAAAAATCGGTATGTGCTTCTGGCAAGTAATGTAGCTTTTCGACACTTGCTCCCAAACCGACACCAAATAATTCACCGCGGCCAAATGCAATTAGCGAATGTGTTAATTGATAGGCTTTACCCAGTGCATGGTCTTCATCAAACGGACTGAGATAAGCAAAGCTTCGCTCACGTCTCCAAGGAGTCAGCACGATCACAAGAGTAAAAATACCAACCAAGGTAGCTGCAATACCCCCAAACCAAACAATATTAATTCCACCTAAAAATAAAATGCCCATGGCGATACAGACGATCACACCAAAGGCGCCAAGATCAGGCTCCAGCAATAACAACAAACCGACAACACCCACCGCCGCTGTCATTGGCAAAAATCCTTTGGTGAGTTTGTGCATATATTCTTGTTTGCGCACTGTGTAATCGGCAGCATACAAAACAATAAACAGCTTCATCAATTCTGAAGGCTGAAGATTGAATACCTTGAACGATAGCCAACGTTTAGCGCCATTCACTCCTTTGCCTAAACCAGGTACCAACACTGCTACCAGCAAAATCAAAGTGACCACAAACAAATAAGGTGCCCACTTTTGCCAGGTGGCGATCTTGATACGAAACACAAATAAGCCAGCGACTAAAGAGACACTGATAAACATCGCCTGCCGCAGTAAAAAATGATAGCTTTTATAATTAGTATATTTAGGTGAATCCGGCAAAGAAATTGAAGCAGAGTAGACCATCACCATACCGAACAACATCAAGATCAATGTCACCCAAACTAAAGCCTGGTCGTACTCCATCATCTTGGAACGCTTGGCCAAATGTGATGCAATAACTGGCTCTGCCGTAAACGGCAGCCACTTACCCAGCGACAAAATGGCTTGCTTCATCAGAATATCTCCCCGCGTGCCAGACCAATTTCTTTTACCGCATCAATAAATACATCTGCACGATGCGCATAATTGCGGAACATGTCTAAGCTCGCACAGGCGGGCGATAACAAGACAATATCGCCTTCTACTGCCTGCTCAGACGCGGCCTGCACTGCCAGTTCCAGGCTAGCGTAATCAATCATATCTACCTGACTGATTTGAGCTGCATTACGAATCTCGCCCGCATCTTTACCGATCAAAAATACGGCTTTGGCATACTGCGCAATCACACTCGCCAAAGGTGAAAAGTCTTGGCCCTTGCCATCACCGCCAGCGATCAAAAGAATGCGTTTTTGCTGATCGTTTGATACAAGTAGTTCTTGGCCTAATCCTTTTAACGCGGCGACTGTTGCGCCGACATTCGTACCCTTGCTATCGTCGACATAATCGATACCAGCAATGCTGGCAACTAGCTCTACCCGATGTGGCTCACCTTGATATTCACGTGCGCCATGTAATAAAGGAGCAAACGATAATCCGATAGCGCGACATAAAGCTAATGCGGCTAATACATTGGCTGCATTGTGTTGGCCACGTATTTTGAGTGCATCGACTGGCATCAGACGCGACATACTTACAGGGATATCTATCACTTCTTTTTTCTTGCGACGACTAAGTACAGGCGCATCTTCAGTGGGTATTGCGGTTGCCAACCAGGTCATACCATGCTCGTTTAATAGTCCCAGATCATTCGCTTGTAGCGGTGCATTTACGCCAAAAGTGATGAAGTTACTATCTGGCTTAGCCATGGCCATGACCAAGGCATCATCACGATTAAGTACTTGTAAAGTTTGTGCGCCAAAAATACGTGCCTTGTCCGTGCAATACGCTGCCAAATCCCCATGCCAGTCCAGATGGTCTTGCGTGATATTCAGCACCGTCGCAACATCAGCATTTAGACTATAAGTCGTGTGCAGCTGAAAACTAGACAACTCCAGCACCCATACTTGAGGCAAGCTTCCACACTCCAATCCTTCGTGCGACAGCTCTTCTCTCTCTAATTCTTCTCGCAGTACATCGAGCACCGCGGGACTAATATTGCCAGCAAGCTTAGTCGTCAAACCCGCACGTTCACATAATTGACCGACTAAACTAGTGACTGTAGTTTTGCCATTAGTGCCTGTAATCGCGATGATTTTCGGTGTGTAATTACGCTCCGCTTTCAAAGCCTCTAAGGCTTGCGCGAATAATTCAATCTCACCCCAGACCGGAATATTTTTCTGCTTCGCTTCTGGCAACAAACTTGCCAGTTCACGCAAAGGCGACAAGCCGGGACTAACGGCAACTACATCAATAGACTCTAATAAAGAGGTCGTAAATTCGCCACCGACAAACTCGATCGACGCAGATAAAGAAGTCAATATAGCTAAAAGATCAGGGGCAGTCCGTGTATCAGCAACACGCAAACGTGCGCCACAGCGCAGCAGCCACTGCGCCATTGCTAGCCCGGTTTCACCCAAGCCTAATACCAAGACATGTTTGCCTGAAAAATCCATTTTACTTATCGCAATTTCAGTGAGGACAAACCAACTAATACCAACATCATGGAAATGATCCAAAAGCGCACAACTACCTGCGTTTCTTTCCAGCCCTTTTGTTCAAAATGATGGTGTAAGGGAGCCATTAGAAATAATCGGCGACCAACGCCATATCGCTTTTTAGTAAATTTAAAATACCCAACTTGCAACATGACGGACACTGTCTCAACAACAAAAATACCGCCCATGATGAACAAAACAATTTCTTGACGAACGATCACCGCGACGGTGCCGAGTGCACCACCGAGCGCGAGCGCCCCAACGTCGCCCATAAAGACCTGCGCGGGATGTGCGTTAAACCATAAGAAAGCCAGACCAGCACCAGCCATTGCACCGCAAAAAATCAATAGCTCACCTGCGCCTGGGATATGCGGAATCAACAGATATTTGGCATAACCAACGTTACCAGTCAGATAGGCAAATAGACCCAGAGCAGAACCCACCATGATGGTGGGCATGATGGCCAGACCATCTAAGCCATCAGTAAAATTAACGGCGTTACTAGTACCAACAATCACGCAATAAGTCAGCCCTATAAAGCCCCAGACACCTAAGGGATAACTGATAGATTTGAAGAAAGGCACAATCAAATCAGCCTTTGGCGGCAAGTCCATACTAAAACCTGATTGCACCCAAGCGACAAACAATTCCAATACTTTGGTATTGGACGGAGCAGAGACCGTAAAGGCGAGATAAAACGCTGCGACAATACCGATCAACGACTGCCAGAAATATTTTTCTCTCGATCGCATGCCCTCTGGGTCTTTATAAACAACCTTACGATAATCATCAGCCCAGCCAATAGCACCAAAACCTAAAGTGACAATCAGAACAATCCAAACAAAGCGATTACTCAGATCAGCCCACAGCAAAGTAGAAATACCGATGGAAATTAGGATCAATACACCACCCATAGTTGGCGTACCCGATTTAACTAAATGCGTTTGTGGACCATCAGTACGAACCGCTTGTCCGACCTTCAAACGAGTCAGCATGCGGATCACGGCAGGACCAGCAAAAATACCAATAGAGATCGCTGTCAGCGTAGCGAATACCGCACGAAAAGTAATAAAACCAAAGACTCGTAAAAATCCGATATCTTGCTTAAAAAATTCTGCTAACCAAAGCAACATGTTAGTGACTTCCTATAGTTTGTTGTTTAGTTAAATGCGCAACGACTCTTTCCATTTTCATGAAACGAGAACCCTTGATTAAGACCGTACTATGAGGATGAATCAGCGTATCTAAAGTTGCGCATAAAGCGTCAACATCATCAAAATGTTGTGCCCCGCGGCCAAATGCGTCAGCTACATACTTAGCCAGATCACCAAGAGTCAATAAGCTACTAATGCCCGATTCGCGCGCGTAGTTACCGATTTCTTCATGGAATGCAATACCTTCGTCGCCAACCTCGCCCATATCACCCAAGACTAAAATATGGTCTTCATTATTTTTGTTGGTTTGCCCCGCAAGCACCGCAATCGCTGCGCGTACTGAGTCTGGATTGGCGTTATAAGTGTCGTCGATAATCGTGGCGCCGTTGTGTGCCTGCTTATTTTGCAGGCGACCATTGACTGGGCGAAACGCTTGCAAACCTAGGGCAATAATATCGTTCGGCACACCAATGCTATGGCAGCAAGCCGCTGCGGCTAAAGCATTGCGTACATTATGAATACCAGCCGCGGCCAGATTGACGGTAAAACGATTCGTCCCAATACGCATTTGCAATTTGCTGCCAAATGTTTGTGCTACATAAGTTGCACTAACATCGGCATCTTCGCTTAGGCCGAAGCTCACAATTTTTCGCTGTCCGCTCTCTGTAGCGTAACTGCGCCATAAATCAGAATACATATCATCTGCTGGAAATACCGCGACACCATCAGCCGGAAGTTGGCGTAATACCATACCGTTTTCTTCTGCCACAGCTTGCACAGTTTGCATAAATTCTTGATGCTCGCGCTGGGCATTATTGACCAGAGCAACCGTCGCTTGCGCAATAGATGCCAGCACGGCGATCTCGCCAGGATGATTCATCCCTAGTTCAAACACCGCTGTACGATGGGTCTCGGTCAAGCGTAAAACGGTCAGTGGCACACCAATTTCATTGTTTAAATTACCGTTAGTAGCAAGATTATGTTCTGCTCCAACATAGGTATTAAGGATGGATGCGATCATTTCCTTAACCGTGGTTTTACCGTTACTACCCGTAACGGCAATAACAGGCAAGGTAAATTGTTGACGCCAATAACGTCCAATTTCTTGCAAAGCCGTCAGTGTATTTGGCACGATTAGCGCTGGCACTTTGAATTCAGAACCACTCACATCTGCTGGCAAGTGATCCACTACAACTGCTGCTGCACCTTTTGAAACTACATCGTGCAAAAAATCATGTGCATCAAAATGCTCACCACGCAAGGCAATAAATAAATCGCCGGCTTTGACCTTACGGCTATCCGTCGTTAAACCAGTAATTTCAATTGCTAAGCTTGTATTTGCCTGAGACCCAACTGCATGGAATTGAGAGCCATTAACAGCGGCTTGCAATTGGCGAAGAGTCGCGCGCATCAGTTGCCCCTCTTCATATTGCCGCTAGTGGCAACGGTGGCTAATGCTAACGATGCATGTTCTTCATCAGAGAACGGCCATTTTTTACCATTAATATCTTGATAGCTTTCGTGCCCCTTACCCGCTAACAGCACCACATCATTATTACCCGCATGCTTAATCGCAAATAGGATCGCCGCTGCGCGATCCTCTATGACCTGAGGCTTATCACTCATGCCCTGCAAAATATGCGCAATGATTTGAGAGGGATTTTCTGTACGGGGATTATCACTAGTAACCACTACATGCTGCGCCTGTTGCGCGATCTTACCCATTTGAGGACGCTTGCCCGGGTCACGATCACCACCACAACCAAATACACACCATAGTCCGCCATGGCGCTCTGACGCGACTTGTTGCAGTGTCTGTATAGTTTTTTCTAAAGCATCAGGAGTATGTGCATAGTCGATGATCACCATGACATGACCTGGCGTACCAAGCTGTTGCATACGCCCTGGAACAGAAGTCAGTTTTTCAATAACTGAAACGGCCTTACTCCAAACAACTCCCGTCGCCAACAAAACACTCAGTACACCCAGTATGTTGCTTACATTAAAGCGGCCTATCATTTGCGTTTTTACCAGACCGGAACCATAGGGGGAGTCCACATGGAAGCTGGTACCAGAGTGTTGCGTGCGAACATTACTTGCAAAGATAACTGCGGCATCATGATGCTCTTTATGCTCAAGGCTATAAGCTAATACCTTTGTTTTTTGCTGAGTCGTTTTGAGATGTTGTACTAACTGGACGCCATAAGCATTATCCAGATTGAGTACTGCTACGCCCAAATCCGGCCAATCAAACAACATGGTTTTGGCAGCAGCATATGCCGCCATATCGCCATGGTAATCAAGGTGATCACGGGTCAAATTGGTCAACAACGCAACGTCAACATGCAGACCATTTAAACGACCTTGATGCAAACCAATTGAAGATGCTTCGATCGCCAGAGCCTTGGCGCCGGTATCTCGCAAATCTGCAAGACGACGCTGTAATTGAATCGCATCTGGCGTTGTAAAGCCTGTTTCAACCAAATTATGTAGTACGCCGTCTTTATAATTGCCAACACCTAAAGTGCCGATAACCGCACTAGGTTTTCCTGTCAAGGACAGGGCTTTTGCCAACCATTGCGAGCAAGATGTTTTGCCATTTGTACCGGTCACCGCAACGGTCAGCATGTCACGATCAGGCTGTGCATACCAGACATGCGCAATCTCGCCCGCTTTGGCTTGTAGTTGCGGGATTGATTTGTGCGGCACTGGCCATGCCGCATCCCAAACAAACTTTTCTGCTTCAAAATCATCTGATTCAAACACCACTGCAGCAGCACCATTAGCAATCGCATCTTGAATATGCCGGCGCCCATCACCAGAGCTACCAGCGATTGGGAAAGCAAAAAATACATCGCCCGCAGCAATCGCGCGCGAATCGGAACTGAGTTGTGAAAGCGGCGTTACAGCAGGAAGCTGTCTTAGCCATTGTAAAATTTCTGTCATGGATTCTTTATGGTCGATCATTACATGCTCTCCTCTACGCTATTGTCAGGAATGATGCTGGTGACATTAGAATCGGGGGAAACATTCATCGACCGTAATACATTGGCGGTAATCGCAGCAAATACCGGAGCAGCAACCGTACCTCCAAAGTGACCACCGGCTGTTGGCTCATCTACCATCACTGCAACAATCACCCGGGGATTAGATACCGGGGCAAAGCCAACAAAGTCAGCCACATATTTTTTGACGTAGTGACCGCCTTCTATCTTGTAAGCCGTACCAGTTTTACCAGCTACCCGATAACCGGCAATGCGCGCCTGCGTTGCGGTACCGCCAGGCTCCGTTACCGATTCCATCATCAGACGCACTTGTTGTGCCGTTTTTTCTGAAATCACCCGATGTGCCACAGGCAATACTTCTGAGCGCTGGAAGGTCAAGGGAATGATGTCGCCGTTACGGGCAAAAATCATGTAGGCACGCGCTATCTGAATTAATGAGACAGAAACACCGTGACCGTAACTCATCGTCGCCTGCTCGATCGGACGCCAAGTTTTAAAGTTGCGCAAGCGTCCGGCAACCGCACCCGGAAAACCAAATTTTGGTTGCTGCCCAAAACCGACTGTAGTGAACAGTTCCCACATCTCTCGTGGCGGCATTTGCAAAGCGATTTTTGCAGTCCCGATATTCGATGATTTTTGTATGACTTGAGCGACGCTCAAAATACCTTCTTTATGTGCATCACCGATGGTCCTACCACCAATCGTCATGGTACCAGGTGCAGTCTGAATCTGCGTCTCCGGCGTAACACGTCCAGTCTCGAGCGCCAGCGCAATCGTAAACGGCTTCATCGTAGAACCAGGCTCAAACGTATCGGTCATCACCCGATTACGCAATTGCGCACCAGTCAACACAGAACGATCATTCGGGTTATAGGAAGGCAGATTGACTAAAGCTAGAACCTCACCCGTCCTGGCATCCAAGACAACCGCACCGCCCGCTTTAGCTTTATGTTTTTCTATCGCTTCTTTTAGATGGGTGTAAGCGATGTATTGAATTTTGCTATCAATAGACAAAGTCAAATCCTTGCCATCATGCGGCTCACGAATCGCCTCGATATCTTCAACGATACGACCCAGACGATCTTTGATGACACGACGATTGCCTGTCTTACCAGCCAGATTTCTTTCTGATGCCAGCTCTATTCCCTCTTGGCCTATATCTTCGACATTAGTAAAGCCGACGACATGCGCCATCACTTCACCCTCGGGATAAAAGCGCTTATATTCTTTACGGGTTTCTATACCGGAAATACCGAGTGCGACAATTTTTTCTGCGATGTCGGCATCTACTTGCCGTTTGAGGTATACAAATTGACGATCCGAATCTAGTTTTTTACGTAACTCAGCCTCGGTCATTTCTAGCAAACCGGCGAGTTGAAGTAATTTTTCTTTTGGCGCTTCCAACACATCATCAGGAATCGCCCATACGGCTTTGACTGGCACAGAGGATGCCAATACCTGGCCGCTTCTGTCAGTAATCCTGCCGCGAGTTGCGGGCAACTCCAAGGTGCGGGTGTAACGACTGGCGCCCTGCTTTTGTAAAAATTCTGTCGTCATCCCTTGCAACCACAGGGCGCGCGCCATCAATGCCAGGAAAGCGATAAATAAGAAAAATAAAACTAAGCGCGAACGCCAGACTGGTAACTTAACAACCAATAATGGGCTAGACGAAAAGGGAACGCCTTTCGCTGCCGCAGTACGTGAACTGCCGGATGAGCGACTCATTTCAGCCCCGCTGCAGTCAAGTATTGTGTACGGTCAGGCGTGACCGGCACCATATTCAGTTCTTTACTGGCGTTCTCTTCAATACGTGCATGCTTGCCAAAAGTAGATTGATCCAGTTTTAGCTGCGTCCATTGCAACTCGTATTGCCTGGCGGCAGCTTGTGCGCGCTCCAATTCGATAAATAAGCGACGCGCCTGGTACTGGGAATTAATCAAAGACAGTGCACACATCATAAGCACAGCGCCAAGCAAAAAATTTAAGCGCCCGCTCATTTTCCACCGCCGAGAATATGCACAGGCAAACGTTCTGCCACACGCAAAATAGCCGAGCGTGCTCGGGGATTGGCCGTGACTTCTGCATCTGAGGGTTTGATTTTTTTGATCAGCTTCATCTCTGGCTGCGGCAAATCAACAGAGCGAATCGGCAAGCGGCGATCTGGTTGCGGCAAGGTCACTTTGGAGGCAAAAAATTGCTTCACAATGCGGTCTTCCAGCGAATGAAAGCTGATTACAACCATGCGACCATGAGGTGCCAGGCTGGCGTATGCCCCGGCCAAACCTATTTCAAGATCTTCCAGCTCCTTATTGATGAAAATCCGTATAGCCTGAAAGGTGCGAGTTGCCGGGTCTTTGCCCTTCTCGCGAGTTTTGACGGTGTTTGCGACGATCTCGGCAAGTTGTCGAGTACTTGAAATGGACTGGACCGCCCGGCGAGCAACAATCGCCTTTGCAATCTGAAAAGCAAACCGTTCTTCCCCATAATTTTTTATAACCTCCCTGATTATTTGTTCATCTTCAGTCGCCAGCCACTCCGCTGCGGAGATGCCACGAGTGGTATCCATGCGCATGTCCAGCGGCCCATCTGCCCTAAAACTAAAACCGCGGCTCGCGTCATCCACTTGCGGCGACGAGATGCCTAAATCCATCAAAATCCCATCCACTTGTCGTACATCGCGCTCTTGCAAAGCCTCTGCCATGGTGGCAAAACTGTCGTGTACGATTTCAAAACGGGGATCAATAATTTGCTGTGCACTGGCAATCGCCTGTGTGTCTTTGTCAAATGCAATCAGCCGACCGGAGGAATTTAAGTGTTGCAAGATTTTGCGACTATGTCCGCCACGCCCAAAGGTACCGTCAACAATCACAGCTGCGGCGCGTTCGCCAGTCAAGTCCAAGGCCTCAACAGCCTCATCCAGCAACACGGTCTGGTGTTTGTAATCTTCTGCTAAGGTCAAAGTCATTGTGCCGCTCAGAAGGAGAAATTGCTGAGCGCGTCAGGCGCCCCGCTGGCAATGGCTTTGGTTTCGTTCTCGGCGAGGCGGGCAGCATCCCAAATTTCAAAATGGGTGCCCATGCCGAGCAACATCACATCACGCTGCATGTTGACAGCGGTGCGTAATTCAGGTGCTACGAGGATGCGGCCAGCGCCATCCATCTCGACGTCCGAGGCATTGCCTAAAAAAATACGCTTCCAATCACGCGCCTGGATCGGCCAGGCAGCAATCTTCTCGCGGTGCGCCTCCCACGTCGGGCGCGGAAAAAGTAGCAAGCAACCATCTGGATGACGGGTTAAAGTGATACGGCCTTCACATTGCAGGCTGAGAGCGTCGCGATGCCGGGCAGGAACTGTCATTCTGCCTTTTGCATCGAGATTGAGTGAGGACGCCCCTTGGAACACGTTGAACCTTTTATCTTGATCAAATTACTGAATTATTCTTTTCAGAAACTTTATTTTCACCACAAAAATACACTTTTTCACACTATTGCCCACTTTAGAGGATCGCTTGAAGCGGGTCAAGCGAATTTAAGTATGAATTTTTGAAATTCTTTAATGAAGTCAAGGACTTAGCGCACATACCTAATCTAATGAATAAGAGAATATTCCAATAAATTAACGACTTACGATGGGTAGTGAAAGTAGCTCCTCACATATACCCATGTGTTTAGCTAAAAATTACAGAAAAAAGAATGTGCACGTTTTAAATGCTGATGAGAAATATCCGAAATTTGGATAAGTGGCATATGAACCGCTTTACTAGCTAAATTGAACGGTTTTGCAGAAGATGGAGGAAGGTATAAATTGCCAATCCACAACCCAAGAAAAACGTGAGACATATGAGCAGCGCGGTCAAAATCAAAAATTTAAGCGCAATTTCTCATGAGGATCTGGCAGAGTCAAAATAATATACTCATATATAGTATATTTAGAACGTCCAATTAAAACTTGGACAATTGACTGATTTTAAAAAAATTAATGGGGAGTATATTGAGATGATTGCATATTTACTCGTTATTTCAGACGATTATGCGCCGTCTGGCATGTCCACAGTTGCAAACAAAGACTGAACTACCCGCTAAGGACTGCGGTTTTAGCTAGGTACTTAGTTACATACTTAGTTGCTGATTCGGTTGCTAATTCAGTTGCTGAATCAGTTACTCACTTCAGCGCCGCCTGCGCCTGCTTTTGAAGTAAGGCTAAAAATTCGCTCTCAGGTATCGCTTTACTGAAATAAAAACCTTGATATTCATCGCATCGGCTTTCTTTCAGTTTCTGGAGTTGCAACTCTGTCTCTACGCCTTCTGCAATGACTTTCAGGCTCAGAGTATGTGCCATGGCGACAATCGCCAGCACGATTGCAGTGTCGTTCACATCGCCAGGGATGTCTTTGATAAACGAACGGTCAATTTTGACGCTATCCACAGGAAAGCGTTTCAGATACGCCAAGGAAGAATAACCAGTACCAAAATCATCAATCGATAGCGTGAAACCAGCGTCTTTTAAGCCATCCATCAAAACGATCGCTTGATCCCGGTTATGCATCACCATGCTTTCGGTAATTTCAAACTCAATCCAGCTCGGGTGAACGCGCCAGAAATCAACCACGCTCTTAACCTCGTCCAGCAGATGCACATCATTAAATTGCGAGCCCGACAAATTGATGGCGACTCGCCCAAATGAGGCATCCACCGCGCGGAAAGTGAGAATATCGCGGCAGGCGATATCTAACACCAGCATTCCAAGCCGCGCAATTAAACCGGCCTCTTCTGCCAATGTAATGAAGTCTCCCGGGAACAGAATGCCGCGTTCAGGATGATTCCAGCGTACCAGTGCCTCTGCGCCGACGATCTTGCCAGAAATTACATGGACCTTAGGCTGGTAATACACAACAAACTCACGACGCTCTAGCGCACGCCGCAAGCGCGCCTCAAACGCTAGACGCTCTACCGTGTGCACGTTCATCTCTGAAGCATAGAACTGGTAATTATCCTTGCCTTTGTTTTTGGCGCGATACATCGCAATATCGGCATTTTTCATTAGCGTAGGCGCATCGCGTCCGTCATCGGGGAAAGTCGCAATACCGATACTGGCACTGAGCTGGCACTCTTGCCCGCGCAATTCAAACGGATTTGATGCCTCTTGCAATAATTTATCTGCAATATCACCCAGATCACGAGGATCACTAAACTGATCGATCAAAAGAATAAATTCATCTCCACCGACGCGGGCTACGATATCGGATTCACGCAGGCAATCCTTAAAGCGCTGTGAGATATTGCGCAAGACCGTATCGCCTTCGTCATGTCCAAAGGTGTCGTTGATATTTTTAAAGCGATCCAGATCCAAGAAAAATACCGCCAAGCGGCTGCGATTGCGCTCGGCATGCGCCAGGGATTTTGCTAAATGCTGGTTATATAAGAAGCGATTTGGCAAACCAGTCAACTCATCGTAATGGGCCAGCTTAAGTATTTTGTCTTCTGAGCGACGACCTTCAATTGCGATGCTGGCAATGTCAGTTGTGATGCCGACCAGTCTCAGATCATCATCGCTCAGGGGCGACATGTCAGAGACAAAGATACTGAAGCTGCCAAGCAACTGGCCTTTTTTACCCATAATCGGCCAGGCGCCACAGGCATGAAAATCAGACAGACTTTCTATCGAGTTCACAAATTGCATTGAAGCCGCATGTTGAAAATTCCCAATCCATACTGGTCCGGCATTCAAAATTGCTTCACTCCAGACACCATTACCGTAAGTGACTGGCATGCCATTTAACTGAGACTTAACGACCTCTGGGAAATTTTTTCCCACATTCATACCAAAAGAATGTAGTTCATTACTCAGCAACTGAATGCCGCAACGCCATTGGGGTGACATTTTTTCTGCAAACTGACAAATCGACTCCAAGACCGACAACATATCTTCATTGCTAGCAATCAATTGCAGTAATTGATTTTGCCCCTCGACTAAATGCTCTACATATTTTCGGGAATTAACATTACGCATCACACAAAAGATTAAATCGTCTGCGCCAATTTCTACCCGACTCATGGTCACTTCGCTATATTGCAAAATACCTTTACGTTCTACTACCCATTCAAAATGCTGTACTTCGCCGGCAAAGGCGGCATTGGTCAAAGACTCAATTAACTGGTCACGTTGTAACCCGGGCAAATGACGTACGGCTTGATTTTCTGGGGAGAACCGTCCTGCACGCCGTCCCAACAACTCAGACCGGTCACTCACGCCAAACATGTTTAATGCGGCGAGATTGCAATCAACATATACGTAGTCACGATTAATCAACAAGATCGTATCTTGCGCATCCTGAAATAAGACCCGATAGCGACTCTCACTAGCGCGTAACTCTTCTGCTGATTTACGCAGGCTGCGAAGCTTGGCGATTAATAGGATCACCAACAGCAAAATACAGCCTATCGTCAGCACAGTGAAGATCAATTTTTGCCGGGACCGGTCATTCAAGTCAGACAAAATGCTGGATAACTCTTTGGCATACACCAATACAATCGGGAAATCGTTCGTTTTCCGGTAGGTATAAATCAATTCCTTTGTATTTCCAGCGTCGGCGGCATCGCGAATAAACGGCGCATCTTGAATTGCACCCTCTACCGTATTTAAACGCACACCGTTGGCTAGCAAAGACTTGGCGACATACTGCGTCAAATAACGCGCATCGTATGGAGCCCGGACATAGATATTGCCCACATCATCATGTAAAGAAATCGCTGCGCTGCCATCTCTGGCCAAGCGTTCATAAAAATCCTGCAAATAATTCAGACCGATATATGCCTGAATCACACCCAGATAATCGCCACGCTGGTTGAAAAAATTTCTGGCTACCGGTAATACCCAACGCGTCGTATTTTTCAGCATGATAGGCTTGCCAGTCACGACCGTGGTGTCCGTCGGGTGGCTGAGCAGCTCTTTAATATAGGGGATATTCCCCATGTTTTGGGGCTCAGCAGGGAATTGAAAAGACGTTACCCACAAGATGCCATTGTGGTCAATCATAGAAAGTGATTGAAGAAAAGGGGAATCCTGGCGCTGGTTGATCAGTATCTTGCGGACTTCCGCCTCATCGAGCTCGGCAGATTCGCTTTGGGTCTGGATTTCTTCTGCGGCAGCGTTAATAGAGCGGGTGGCATCATGCAAAATCCGGCTGGCATGCTCTTCTAAAATCCGTACCGCAAGGTAGCTGCTCTCTTGTGCAGAAGCAAGCGTCAATTGCTTGTCTTGCGCAATAGACCACCAAGTTTGCGCCATGATAGCGACCACAATCAGACTCACAAAGACTAAAAAAGCCAGAGTAGGCAGATCATGCCATTGACGATTGCTTGCCTTTCTCTCCATGCGCTACCCTCGTTTGAATGTTCGCCTAGGTACTTGTTGGCCTATGTCGTGATTTATTATTAGCGGCAGCTATTTACTTATATGAAGACTAAAACAAAATTTCCTCGCGGCAAAGCTAAATCATACATAGCAATGCAATTTCAGCAAACTAAAACTCAGATTACATGCTTTCGCCGTGTGGATATTACTCACATCAATGCGTTAAACAGTTGCTGCACCGCTATATGATTTATTTTCAATGGTGGCATTGCAGATAATTGCGGGCAATTCATTACTTGAAACACATGCTACCGCCATCGTTGTAAAGTCAGCGAGAAGTGTAACACCGAGGATTTATGAATTGGGTAAGCGGAATACTAATTTGATATTTGATCATCTTGAAATAGACAATCGGGGGGGATAAAAATGAAGCAGGCCGGTAGGCCGGATTCTGTTACGGCACTGCGCATTGCTGCCTCGTGCTATGACAATCATTCCTCTAGGCCGGGGATTGCTCCCAGGCTCAAGCTTTCTACCCGCACGCTCCGCGAGCCGCCTCTACGCGTGCCTATTTGAAATTGCTCCGGGTGGAGGTTACCGCGTTTCACCGTAACTAAATACGCTCGTCTCTGTGGCCCTATTCCTCGTCTTATACCTCGGCTTGCGCTCTGGCTTTCAACGTACGGCCGTTAGCCGTCACCCTGCTCTATGGAGTCCGGACCTTCCTCCCGCTTTAGCTCACACCAAAGCCAGCGATTGTCTGGCCTGCTTCAGGTGCTATTGTAACAGCATGGCGCAATGCAACATCGAAATAGCTGCCAGAAACCACGTGAGGATGCGGATTTCGATGTCAAAAACAGCACGTCAGCGGTGCTTTCTGCTAGCGTATGGTTTTTTCCGAACTGGTCTAGTCCTCATGCTCAAATCTCGTTCTGGTGGTCAATTGGTAGTGGATGCTTTACAAGTACATGGCGTAGATACTATTTTTGGAGTACCTGGCGAAAGCTATTTGCCTGTCCTCGACGCCCTGCACGATAGCCCGATTCGCTTCATCATTAACCGCCAGGAGGGTGGTGCCGCTTTTATGGCCGACGCTTACGGCAAGATGACAGGTCGCCCGGGTATTTGCTTTGTAACACGCGGCCCTGGCGCAACCAATGCATCGATTGGTGTGCATACAGCTTATCAAGATTCCACGCCGATGATTTTATTTGTTGGCCAGGTGGGCAATGATTTTGTTGAGCGCGAAGCATTTCAGGAAATCGATTATCGTCGTATGTATGGTCCGATGGCAAAATGGGTAGCGCAAATTGACCGTGCAGATCGTATTCCCGAATACATTGCCCGCGCTTTTCAGGTTGCTACCAGTGGTCGCCCCGGACCCGTCGTATTGGCTTTGCCAGAAGACTGCTTATCCGCCATGGCGGAAGTCGCCGATACCCGCCACTACACTCCAATACAAGCCTCCGCGTCCGAAACCCAACTGGCACAGTTCCGGCGCTTGCTATCAGCGGCTCAGCGTCCGATAGTGATCTTGGGCGGCAGCGGTTGGGATCAGCAATCATGCGATAACATCACTAGCTTTGCCACTAGCCACGACTTGCCAATGACGTGCGCTTTCCGCTTTCAGGACTTGATGGACAATGCGCATCCCAATTATGTGGGTGACGTCGGCATAGGCATCAATCCCAAGCTGGCAAAGCGGATACAAGAGGCGGATCTCGTCATCGCCATCGGACCACGCTTAGGAGAAATGACGACCAGTGGCTACACGCTATTGGAAGCGCCGATCCCGTGCCAAAAGCTAATCCATATTCATAGCGACGCGCTAGAACTGGGGCGCGTGTATCAAGCCGATTTGATGATTAACAGCGGCATGCAAGAGATCGCCGAATGTCTGGCAGAAATGGCACCACTCGATGCCACGGCCTGGCAAGGCACCGCAGCAGCGGCGCGTGCTGAGCTTCTTGCATGGCAGCAGGAACCGGCCATCTTTAAAAACGAGAAAGCACCGCTCAATCTCTGGCAAGTGGTACAAGATATTATGCAAAACACGCCTAACGATACCATCATGACAAATGGTGCTGGCAACTACGCCACTTGGGCGCACCGCTACTTCCGATACGGTGGCTGGCGCACTCAACTAGCGCCGACCTCCGGTGCGATGGGATATAGCGTCCCATCGGGTGTAGCGGCAAAAATCATCGCACCTGGGCGCACTGTCATCACCTTTGCCGGCGATGGCGAATATCTGATGAACGGACAAGAACTTGCCACGGCTGTCCAATATCAGGCTGGCGTAATTATCATTGTCTTTAACAACGGCATGTTTGGCACCATCCGCATGCATCAGGAAAAAAATTTCCCAAACCGCGTCTCCGGTACTGAATTGCACAACCCGGATTTTGCTGCGCTGGCTCGTGCATATGGCGCCTCAGGCGAAGTAGTTAGCACTATAGAGGAGTTTGCCCCCGCTCTGCAACGCGCACTCACGCATACGCAGACCCTTCATTTACCGGCATTGATTGAATTGCGTTATGACGGCAATCTGATTACACCCGGAATGAGTCTGGCGCAAATGCGGCAAGCCGCCTTAGATGCACAGTCAAAGTCGTCTTAAAAGGCGTGCCTTCAAAATCTTAGTTAGACCGCGATGAACGTTCAAGAATTTGCAAAGCAAGTAGGTGTCAGCTCACATACTGTCCGCTATTACGAAAAAATTGGCTTATTTCCAGATGTAAAGCGGACAGTGAGCGGACATCGTGAATTTGGTGAGGGAGATATCGCCTGGATGGAGTTTGTCCTGCGTCTCAAAAATACGGGTATGCCGCTGGCAGATATTTTGGCGTATTCGGATCTAAGATCACGAGGCGTCAAAACGCTGGAGCAACGGCAACAGATGCTGCAAACGCATGCACAACAACTGGCGACACATATACAGCTCCAGCAAGAGTGCTTCAGACTACTGCAAGAAAAAATTTCCTGGTATCAGAACGAAATTAGCGGCGCTACTATCAAGAAAGTCGCCAGTCAAGTCTCGACGAAAAAATAGCGATTGACTGAGAGTTACCTCTAAGCTTTACGCTACTGTTTTCCAACCCTATCAGGAGAACAGTATGTCAAACATTGTCGATCAAATCTCAGATCAAACTACAGAACCAGCGACTCAAGAATCCAGATATCAGCGCGGCCTCAAAAAACTCACAGAGATTGACGGTGAAGCCGGACAAAAAGTCATCGACTCCCTCGGCGATATCGCGCCTGATCTGGCGCGGTATACCATCGAATTCCCATTTGGTGATATCTACTCGCGTCCCGGCTTAGATTTAAAAAGCAGAGAAATCGCTACGGTTGCCGCGCTGACTGCCATGGGCAACTGTCAGCCGCAATTAAAAGTCCACATCCACGGCACACTCAATGTGGGTTGCAGCAAGGAGGAAATTATCGAGATCATTACGCAGATGGCGGTATATGCTGGTTTTCCTGCGGCGTTGAACGGGGCATTTGCAGCCAAAGAAGTGTTTGCGGAGCGGGACGTTTGATTTAATAAATTTGATCTAACTAAGTCAAATAAAAATGCGCCTGTCAGCAAGAAATCGTATTGGCAGGCGCAAGGGTATTACCGTTTTATAAAATCAATGCATTTAAGTATTACTCTATTTTGCTTTGTACAGATTATGATTTTTTCGCTTATTTTTCACTCTCATTTTTTACCCTGCCACACCGCCAGCATATCCGGCGATGCCTGAGCACGGATGCCACTGTCTGTCAAAATCGATTCTGTCGATTCCATCATGGCTTTGCGCGGCAGTACCATCGTCTCGCCAGCGCGTTGATCAAAATGGATCGTCACAAACTCATCTTTTAAATCGCGCAATAAAGTCACCAAATGACGCAAGCTGCGCACTGGTACATTATTGATGGAATACACCACGGCACCAAAACGATTGCTGTAACCCGATGTGAGTTTATGTGGGAAAAACGGTGCGGTGACAACGACTAATTCTTCACGTGCAGCATCAGGCTCATCGCCCCGACGTGTCACCAATGGGCTTGCATTGAACGCAAACGCGTTCAGTCCATTTGCATTAGAACTGATAAATGTCAGAAACTCAGCAGTAGCGCGCGAGAATGCAATCGGACCATAAATAAAATAAGACGGATAGCCGCCGTTTAAATCGGGGATTAGCAATGGGCGCGAAGCAACTACGGGCAATTGAATCTTCATCTGCTTGCCACTACGCATGACTGTCAACGGCACCTTGCCATTTTTTGCCAGTTGTTGCACCCGATACTGAAATTGCACCCGCAAATTAGGTCCTAGTTTAACCATCGCCTGATTATCAATCGGTGAATCGCCAATGTGCGTAATAACATCAAACTCCTTCAAAGGATAAGATGCATCGCTTTGCGCGGGACGATGCACAATCGCGCCCTCTACCGTTTTATCTAATTTCAGAAAAATCCGCATCGCTGGATTTTCCAGAGTTTGAATATCATCATGCATTGCTGGTTTGCCGTCATAAACGCCATCACCAATGTCGGCTAAAAACAAATCGATCTCTTCGTTAGGAATGATGTAACCAATATTTTGCGCACCATTGATACCGCTAAACGCCAGCCCTACCATTTTGTCGCCTGCCATGACTGGACCACCGCTGTTACCCGGATTAATTGCAGCATCAATCTGAATGCGCAAACCTGCTGTGGAATAACCATAATTAACAAACTCAATCCGCGACACAATGCCTTTAGTGATCGACAGCGAACTACCACCGATCGGATAACCGTACGCTAATACGGCATCACGGACATCGGGTAAAACGCTAGCACGCGCTGCGGGTGCATGAGTATCAAAAAACGATTCATCATCTAGCTTCAAGATCGCCAGATCAATCCCGCGCGCGATTGCGACTACCGTGGCAGATACTTTGTCACCAGACTGATTCGCCTGGATTTGTACCTGACTGGCATAGCCAACTACATGCGCATTGGTCAGAATTCGCTTGCCTTCAATTACGACACCAGATCCGGTGACCTCTTGCGGTGCGGCTTTACTCCATGGCTTAAATGGATCAGGTCCACGCAGCGTAGAAAAAATCTTTACTACTGAATTCTCCAACATCGCTGGCAATACCGTCGTGGACGGCAGAGTGGACGGCGCCGCTGATTGCACAGCAGGCGACTTTACTGGGGCAACGATTATCGGCGTGGTTGAGATGGGCGCAGTTCCAGCACCCGGCACATCTGCTCCCGCTGCAAAAGCAGAACTGCTGATCGCCGGACTCAGCACAAGCGCAATTGATAAGGCAGCAGAAACCGTCATCAGGCGACTTCTGACAGTGCGACTTTTAACTAAAGGAAAAATTCTAAATTGGATCATGTGCTTGACTATAAAAAGGATCAATCGGAAGACAATTCATACCATCACCACGCGGCGCAGCGAATGCAAAAAAGACTGCGTGAATTGACACAATATACACGAAACCTCTTTCAAACTTTGCGCAATTGCGAACCGAAACGTAACAATTTATTTCTCGAATAATCGCGGGCTATTCTGGAATCAAAAAACTACGGATCAGCATTCTAAAGGTCAACACGTAGGACTTAAACTTAAGCCAGCTAATATCTTGCGGCAAAAAGTATTTTTATTTTGATGAGTATGTTTGCACATCCCGCCCATAAATTATGGCACCCATTACACGATGTGATTGGCGGGCTTTAGCGCATTTCACATGTTCTGCACATCCTGTAATATAAATATACTCTCTGCTAGTATATTTAAATTGTCCATACAATCTATGGACAATTAAGCATATTTATAAAAAATTAAGGGGAGTATATTAAATGCTAGGTTTTATCAGCAGATAACAATCAACCGATGCCCTTTCGGCGATACACACCAGAGATATCTATTAAGAATATTTAAAGTACTCAAACCTAGTCGCAGAACACACTGGATTGACTGAACTTTATGTTCCAAACCTACTGTTGTTAATTTATTATTTATCAACTAGCATCACTTATCGCTTGAAAGCCACTGGCTATCCTTGCATACTTGTCGTCCGATCATCGAATTTTGCAGTTGGTCGCATCATCACCAAAATATCTTCAAGCAGCATTTACAGTGCTATCGCAGTAAAGAATTTGTCCAGATTTTACTGAACCACATGTCCACACTACTTAATCAGGAGATCGTATGAAATTGATGCGCCACGCCATAAAAATATCTACTCTCAGCATTTTGCTCAGTGCCGCTTTCGGCTTTAGTGCTCTGCATGCAGCACCAGTCGCGGCCGATACCAGCAAGGATAGCAAAGACAGTAAAGATCAAAAACCAAGCAAACAAGCAAGGCAAGCTACACAAAACTATAAACGCTACTCGATAGAACAGTTTATGGCGACCACCAGTATCAACGGTGCATCGTTTAGCAAGGATGAAAAACAAATACTATTCAACAGCAATGAATCCGGTATTTTTAATGCATACACCATCGCGGTGCAAGGCGGCAAACCGGTAGCATTGACTAAATCGAGCACCGACAGCACCTACGCGATTAGCTATTTTTATACCGACAACCGCATTCTGTTCACCCGTGACAAAGGCGGTGACGAAAACAACCATGTGTACGTACGCGAGTTAGATGGTTCAGAAAAAGATCTGACGCCCGGCGATAAACTCAAAGCTGAATTTGCTGGATGGATCAATGACGGTAGCGGTTTTTATCTCATCAGCAATGAACGCGACCCCAAGTACTTCGACATGTATAAATACGATGCAAAAACCTACGCCCGTACCCTGATCTACAAATCGGAAACTGGCATGAATCCAGATAGCATCAGTGACGACGGTAAATGGATTGCCCTTGGTAAAACAAATACTACCTCCGACAGCGATATCTATTTATACAATACCGTCACGCGCGAAACTAAACTGATTACCCCGCATCAAGGTGCCGCGGGACATTACATCGCCAATTTTGATCCCGCATCAAAACGGCTGTTTTACGCATCCAATGCAGGCGGCGAATTTACCTCTATCCGCACGTATGATCTAACAAGCGGCTTCACGAAAGAACATGAAAAAGCAGATTGGGACATCACCGGCACCAGCTTTTCACAAGACGGACGTTTCCGGATTAGTGTCGTAAATCAAGATGGTAGTACTGTCATCCGCGTGGTCGAAGGCCCCTCAGAAAAACCTGTCGCTCTACCCAAATTGCCAGGTGGTGAAATGCGCGGCACGACGTTCTCTGCCAGCGGCAATCTCATGGCGTTTTATGTGAATGGCGACCGCTCGCCAAATAACTTATACGTTCATGATTTTAAAACTAAGCAAACCCATCAATTGACACAAAGCTTGAATAAAGAAATCAATCCAGATGATCTGGTTGAAGCAGAAGTCGTTCGTTTTACCTCCTTCGACGGCACCGTAATCCCTTCGATTTTTTACAAACCAAAAGGTGCTTCCGCTAATACCAAAGTCCCAGCCATTGTGTATGTGCATGGTGGCCCCGGTGGTCAGACGCGACGCGGTTATAGCTCGCAAATCCAGTACTTGGTCAACCACGGCTATGCCGTCCTGGGCATCAATAATCGCGGCAGCTCTGGCTATGGCAAAAGCTTTAATACCGCCGACGACCGTAAGCATGGACGCGAGCCTTTATGGGACTGCGTCGAAGCTAAAACCTACCTCGCTAGTCTGGGCTATATCGACCCGGCACGCATCGGCATCATGGGCGGCAGTTACGGCGGTTATATGACCCTAGCTGCCCTGGCGTTTCGTCCAGAAACATTCAAAGTCGGTGTCGATATTTTTGGTGTCAGCAACTGGTTACGCACTTTAGAAAGTATTCCGCCATATTGGGAAGAACAGCGTAAAGCCTTGTATGACGAAATCGGCGATCCAGTCAAAGATAAAGACTTCCTGATCGCCACCTCACCGCTATTCCACGCTAACGAAATCCGCAAACCCTTGATGGTGATCCAAGGTGCTAACGACCCGCGTGTACTCAAAGCAGAAAGCGATGAAATCGTTGACGCAGTGAAAAAGAATAAGGTGCCTGTCGAGTATGTCGTCTTCGCCGATGAAGGCCACGGTTTTAGCAAAAAGAAAAATCAGGCAGAATCCAGCGAGAGGATTTTACAGTTTTTGGATAAGTATCTGATGCCAACAGGAGCGGCAGTACCGAAATAGATAGTTACGATCATCACTAAAAAACATCGGTGCCGGAACGATCACTCCTGCGCCGATGATTATTTGTAAACCTCATGAATACGCTGCTCTATGAACTATCGCTAAGACAATTCCATACTCACAGGAATTACCGTTGCGGCATTCAATCAAAATGAAGCATCCAACACGTAAGCAAGTCCTAGTTTTATTTATATTGGACATGCCCGCATTACCAGCGCATGCAGAACATCAATTGGGCGAATTTCTGTTTATGCTACCCGCCATTTTCGCGCTGGCTACTTACGAATTATTTTGCAACTGTCTTTGGATATTGCTCTTATTAACAGCAATCGCCTGGATATACCATCTTCAAACTGGTCGTGACATTGGCCGATGGATTCCCAAGGATAAAGACCACTTCACGGATAGCTACGCCATCGTTAGGAGCCACACCGCGTCCTTAATGGCCTCTGTTTTTGCGATCATTTATATCTGCATCACCAATGTAATATTAGGACAGCAGGGAATGCAAACAAAAAGTATCTTTCCCCTGCCTAATCGCCCTGTCTCAAGCGCCCCGTTAGTCACGACGACGTCGGCACCAGGCAAAATACCAATACCAATAAAAATAGAACCGCTTGATACGTCACCAGCGGCAAAAGCTATCGAGGCACAAGAGAAACTGCTCACCTACGGCTCCAAAGCCATGCCTGCATCAACAGTAATCGCCATAAACCCGACGCAATCCGCAACGCCGGCAGAAGTCGCACCGCGCAATCCAAATGGCGATACATGGCCAGTCCGCACCAGTTATTTGATCATACCGACAGAGGAACAACTCAGCGGTAAGGGCAAGATAGAGATCATCAACAACTCTGCACAATCTGATGCCTATCTCAAACTATGCGTGGCTCGTGTTCCAACATGCCCCGGATTACGCCACGCTTACATCACCAACCTCGGCAGCTCAATCAAGTTCGACAACATACTCGATGGAGAGTACGAGCTGCGTTATGTCCAGACCAAAAACCCTCCTTACATCACGGCGATCAGCAAACCACTGGTGATTAGTGAAGGCAAAGTGAATGAGTATTATTGGAACATTCCCAGAGAGCCGTTTCCAAAGGGAGTTGAGATTGAGGATGTTTTTTGGCGGATAGCGCGGAGTGGTTTTTGAGAAACTAATTAAATGACGAGAGCGAGCGATTCTTTCATTTGGATAGGTGGCGTAATCAATTTCGGAAAGACCTTGGTAAATACCTTAATGGAGCAATCGTTTTGGTGACTTCTCTAGATTTGTAGCGAACCTAATGCTTGCAGATCACATCTAGGTACAACGAGGATAGTTTTCTTTGGTCTTCCGATCCATATTCGGCACAAAAAAATATACTCCCTATTATTTTCAATAAAATCCAATTATTAACCAATGATTATAAGGACGACTAAAATATACTAACTATGAGTATATATATTTACTTCAATATCAATACCGGGGCAGCCGCACTGCTGACAAAGATGAAAATCTGTTTTTAGGTCAAAAGATCGTTAGTACAGATATTACATTTTGCTACCATTAAAGTATGCGGAATCTAGCTATACTTCTGCGACTTCATCACATCGTTAGCACGCCTCGTTTGCTCATGATCATCCGCATATCATCTACAACCATCTAAAAAAAACAGACGCATGAAGAAGTAATCCTTGATACGCCTGTTATGTTCAACCCAGATTTTTCGGATCAGCATCATCAACTGATTGATTAGTTTCGATTAGTTTATCGAAACCTGTTCTGGCATAGCGGATGAATGATGATTTAAGATCAGCCAGTCATTTCCTACTTTTTTATACACGTAGGTATAACGCGCCTGTACTTTGGAGTGCTTGCCATCTTTGGTCAGATCAAAGGTGTAGACGCCGCTATCGATTGCGGAGTCTGCATCTAACAAACGAATCTGGCGATAGTTGATGACGCCCGTTGGCTTAAGCACCAAAAAATGCTCGAAATAATCAGTAATCTCAGCGGGCGTAGTACGCACCTGGTTTGACACGGTCGGTTGCAACATAGCCTTCGGGTGGTAAAGCTTGACGACCTCTGCAGGCTTGCCGGTACCGAGTGCTGCGTTCCAGCGATCAAATAACTTGGAAATTTCTTGCTCTGCCGCATTGGCAGGCGCGACTACCTCGTTACCGTAGACTCTTGGTAGGTCTTTTGCAAACGCAGATGAGCCAACTAACAGTGAAATAGCGAGTAAAAGGGATTTCATATACATCTCCAAAAAGTCATTAAAAGTGTGTCGCAGCTTGTGATTGCGATGACGCACTATGACTTGGCAATAGAATCGCCACATCCGCTCACTGACATAGGCAAAGGTATGCTGTTCGGCATATACTATTACGTATGCCTACCACTCCCCACCCTTCAGCACACGCCTTGCGCAGTCATTACCGTGATCAGAAAGCCAATACCGCCCGTCTGAGGTTGTTATATGACGCCGGACAGGCGCTAACAACGTCAGCAAACAGTGCAGCTATTCCGGCTATTTTGGGCTATGCGCTGGAGTTTTGTGCGTTTGAATCCGGCACGGTCATGGTGGCAGACAATGGTGCGCTGCGGATTGAAGCGTCTCGCGGCGACGTACTGCCGAGTGGATTGCGTTTTTCAGCACAAGGTACACTTGCCGCCACATTAAAGCCCGACGCAAACCTGATGGTACGACAAAACAGTGTGAGCCGTATGCTATTACCCGCCGGTGCGATGGCGAGTCTGGAACTTTTACTGCCGCTACGTGCTGCGGGCAACCCGGTTGGTATTCTGCAATTAGTTAATCGCAAACCCATACCCGTTCCGGTTGAGGCTGACTTACAAGCACTCTCTACGCTGGCCAGTATGCTGGCGCTGGCATTATCGTCGGCACTATCTCTACCAGCAAGTAATTTGCAAGCTAGTAGCAAGCAGAGTAAAGCCTTATCCCAGCAACTCACCCCGCGAGAACGTGAAGTGCTGGTGCTGCTGCCTCACGGACTGACAAATGCCGACATCGGCTTACGGCTGGGGATTGCGACTGGTACGGTCAAGGTACATGTCGAGAGAATTATTCATAAATTAGGACTCAACGACCGTACCCAAGTGGCAGCACGTGCAGTAGAACTTGGCTTTGGCAATTCGGGAGCGACATGAAACACAGCATACAAATCAAGATGTCACAGTGGTGGTCAAATCAACCGCTAAGATTAAAAGGTTTAGTGGTAATTGCGGTACCGGTACTGGTGCTGCTGGCGGCGCTGATATCCGGTTATGTCATGAGTCTTGAAAGCAGGCAAGCGCAACAAGGTATACAACGCACCCTGCAAATTCAGCATGATATCCAGGAGGTGCATACGTTGCTGGCCGAGGCGGCGACTGGTGTGCGGGGTTATTTGTTGACGGGCCAGACCAATTTTTTGGAACCGTATCGGATCGCAGAAACGGATCTACCAAAACCACTGCAACGCCTGCGACTACAGATCCGTGATCCGCAGCAAGTCATTTTGCTTGAACGTGTCGCAGCACTTGCGGCAAAAAAAAGTGAGGGACTCCATCATCTGGTTGAGCTGGGCAGCAACACCCCCTCCTCCACTTTGATTCCTATCCTCGTATCAAACAAAATGGTGCTGGACGAACTACGCCGCAGCATCGACACCATGCGTACGCGCGAGGAGCTATTGCTACAACAACGTGAAGAATACGCAGAGCAAGTTAATCAGCGTGCGATGATTGCCACTGCCATTGCAGGTATCGCCGGAGCGTTAGGTGCACTGCTAGCGGTGCTGTTATTTTCAACCGGTATCGTACGCCGGGTGCATCGTCTGGCCGACAACGCCGAGCGGCTGGCGCGTGGTGCGTCGCTGGTGCCGGCAGAACCTGCCACAGATGAGCTTGGACAACTAGCCAGCAGGCTGGATCATGCGAGTATTTTGCTGGCCACACGCAGTGCCGAGGCAGAAAAAGCCTATCGTGAAGCGGAGCAGGCTAACCACGCAAAAACGGAGTTTCTGTCGCGTACCAGTCATGAATTACGCACGCCATTGAATGCAATTCTCGGCTTTGCTCAATTATTGGAACGTGATCTGCAAGAACCAGCAGCGCGTGACAGCGTGGCGCATATTCTGAAAGGTGGCCGGCACTTGCTCGCGCTTATTAACGAAGTGCTGGATATCGCCCGTATTGAAACGGGGCTAATTGACATCGACCTGCAAGCCGTTGAGGTGGACAACTTGCTGCGAGAAGCGGTCGCGCTGATCACACCGATCGCCGATCAAACCGGTATCGACATTAGCATCAAACTCGACCCAGACATCGACACAGCAAATCCAATAAATCCAGCAGATCAGCCTAAAAAAATCCATGTTCTGGCCGACCGCAAACGTTTATTGCAAGTGATGCTCAACTTGCTGTCAAATGCAGTCAAGTATAACGAACCCAATGGCAGTGCCAGCCTGCACGTCCTGGTCCAAGGACGCAGAGCACGGATACAAGTCAGCGACACGGGCAAAGGTATTCCCGCAGAATTACAAGAACGTTTATTCACGCCATTTGACCGTCTCGGCGCGGAACATCGTTCAAGTGAAGGTACCGGACTTGGCTTGGCGGTATCGCGCCAAATTGTACGGGCAATGGGCGGCGACATTGAGATGACCAGTAGTCCCGGAAAGGGCAGCACTTTCTGGATCGATTTACCGGTCGCAGACAACATTGCCATCAACCCGGCGGCCTTAACACCGATCCCAGTTCAACCCAGATTACTACGCAACTGTACGGTGCTATATATAGAAGATCAATCGTCCAATCTGGCGCTGGTCGAAATTCTGCTATCACGCCGTCGCAACATCACCCTCATCAGCGCCTCATCTGGTTCTGGGGGGCTGGAACTGGCGATATCACAACAACCCGATCTGATCTTGCTCGATCTTCATTTACCAGATATGGATGGAGAACAGGTGCTCGCATCTGTTCGCGCAACACCCGCAATGGAGAAAATACCCGTAGTAATCTTGAGCGCAGATGCATTACCCTCAACGATAACGCACATGATGTCAGCAGGCGCCAATGCGTACTTAACTAAACCCCTTGATGTCAGCTTATTTTTTTCGACTCTGGATCGATTACTGTCATGAATATTACCGATTTGCTCGTTATGCGCATCCTCATCGTTGACGACAAAATAGAAAACATCAACGTGTTGGAAGACATGCTGGCACGTGAAGGATTTAGTAACGTCGTCAGCACTACCGACTCACGCAGAACCCTGGATCTAGTCACCGCTTTCGATCCCGATCTGATATTACTGGACTTGATGATGCCGGACTTAGATGGTTTTGCAGTGCTAGAACAATTATCTAAGCGAACATCGTCAGATGAATTTCGCCCCGTGATGGTGTTAAGCGCAGATGTCACCCAAGAAGCGAAGCGCCGCGCCTTATCGCTAGGCGCCAAAGACTTTCTGACCAAACCCTTTGATCTGATCGAAACTCTGCTACGCATCAGCAATCTATTAGAAACCTGTCTACTATATAAACGCTTAAAAAATCTGGCGTCAGCAGAAATGCCTTTGCCGATATGGGCAAAAAATGAGTATCAGAAGACAGGCAAATAAATTCAGCTTCGGCTTACTTGGCAAGCGCAGTAACTGCTTAGCTTTTTCTTCTGAAACTAGTCGTGACCAAGGCCTGATCAATCAGATAAGTCGTTTTGGTGACTAACTCAACAGCACCCATAAAGAAGACGGGATTGATTTTGTCTGCGGTATCAGTTGGTTGATGGTAGTCAGGATGATCCTCTACCCCAAAGTAAATAAAGGGGATACCAGCAGCAAATAAATTGTAGTGGTCAGATTGCTTGGTCCAATCATCCTGACCCTGTTCTGGGCGATCATGACCAAACAGTACCTTGACGTCTTTGCTGGCATCCAGCGGCGCCAATATAGGTTTGAGTGAAGGCGTGTGGTAAGTGCCGCTGGCATACAACTCGCCTTTGTCACCACGGGCAATCATATCAAAGTTGATGTTGATACCCACACGATCAATGTCAATTGGCGGTTTGCTGGCAAAAGCACGTGAACCTTGTAGTCCCAACTCTTCTGCATCAAATAAAATATAAATCACATCATGTTGCGGCAGCGTCTTTTGCATCGCCTCGGCAATTGCCAACACGCCAGCAACACCCGATGCATTGTCATCGGCACCAAAATACGTTTTACCACCGCGCACGCCCAGATGATCGTAATGCGCCGAGACGATCATTGCCGTTGCATTAGCATGGTCGAGCAAGGTTCCTGACTGGCAAGCGATAATATTGCTACCTCGCTTATGTTCACCATTCCGCATCACGACATCAAAGGTCTGTATAAAATCAGTATTGCATGGCTTGATACCCAATCCTTGCAAACGTCCAATAATATATTCACGCGCCAGTTGGCTACCGGGAGTGTCAGTAGCACGGCCCGCCATCTCAGCACTGGCTAATTTTTTCACATCCATCATCGCTTGCGTCTCTGTTGGCTGGGCGATTGCATGAGATATTAAAGATGACAAGAGAATGGAGACAAAACAAAAATGTCGACTAATTTTGATCATAAAAATAATTAGAATGTGATGAGGAAATTTGAAAAATGGTATGGAAATGTTTGTTGAAAAATGAAGCATATAGCGAGAAGTACCCAGAACCGATTTTCTCGGCGATTTGACTAATCAAAAAATGAATATTTTAGATACTCCCCATCATTTTTAATAAAATAACCTAGTTCCCCTTTTACTTTATGGACGTGCTAAATATACTACCTATGTGTATTTTCAAATAGAAATGGAAGCATAAACCATTATTTGCTTATGCTTCCATCTCGTAAAGTGCCACAGAAGTTGAGACCGAAATAACCAAAAATACTACTTCCTAAGAAAAATTGCCACAGAATGTGAGACTGGTTGCCTCGGAAGTTGAGATTTTCTTATGTTCTGCCAAAGAAGTTGAGATTTTCTTGCACTCCTACTTTTATGCAAACATCCTCCTAATGCGCGTTTTAAGACGCAATCTGATAACAACAACGACTTTTTATTTTATTGCGCACGTCTCACGATTGATCTGATGCTTACCGGCCTGAGATGTTGGGCTTCGCTTTGCTCTTCGCCAACCTACCTAGCCCGGGCTGCGCTTGCTTACCCCGTCTTTCCTCGAATTTATAGTCCCATCAAACCGCTATACCAATACGCATGCTTATTCAATACCCATGACCTATTGGAATCGTTGATAAATTGCGTCAGTTGTTGTGAATCAATTTTATATCGATAAAACAGAGCAAGTAGCTCCCGTAACGTTCCGTCTTCAATTTGGTTTGATGGAATATCAATGTGAATTGAATCATGAACCCCTTTCCACAAGATTCCTTCAATTTTGTCTATCCAGTAGAAAAAAGCAGCTTCATCAATTTGAGATCCATATTCAATTTCTTTAGCAATCAAAGTTATTTTTAAATCGTTCATCTCTCTTTTCATCCAGGAAGAATATTTTTATGTCCACCTGTTCTCGGATCTTGCACATCCCAGTGTGGTCCTCCATGAGCGATATCGCCTTGGCTAGTTGGCACCCATACCTTGCCATCCTTGGCTTCCCAACCAATACCTGAACCGTTAGGGTTTTTGACCCAATTTTCGCCGTCTTTTGGATCAGTGAAACCATCAGCTTCGCTCGGCTTACCTGGAGCCTCTGCTCCATTTGGATCTTTCGCATCACGTGGTGGTTTCGCGAAAATAATACTAGCACCCAATAGACACGCCATCGGCATACTTACACATCCGCTGCGGATTAAGTTAGGAACACTTGGCATTTTCGGTCCTGATGATGGAGAACCAACGACGGGACTAAAAAACGGATCATTTACGAACGGGTCACGGTGTCCTGTGATTGTAACTGAAGGCGCAGGAAGAATAACTATCGGTTGGATTTCTATATCAGTACGCCCATCAGGATCAATGTATCTGTAGGGATTGTTCTGAGCGTAAGAATATCGATTAAATCCTCTACCAGTATTTTCATCCGTAAGCACAGGATCCTCACTCAGAAACCTTCCCGCCACAGGATCATAGTACCGCTGCTGCATGTACGTCAGCCCTGTATCCACGTCATTGACATGCCGTGTAAATCCAATCGTGGGTGTGTCACTGCCCGCAACCGCCATGCCGTACGCTTCGTATTTGGTCTGGGTGATTCTGATGCCACTGGCATTGGTCTTGGCAACCGGACTACCTAGTCCGTCTGTGTGGATGTAGGTGACCATTTCTGGGTTGGCGTTGACGGTGAGGTTAATGCCAAGGCTGGTGCCTGTGCCTGCTGGGCTGGGGGTGATGCTGACAGTGCCAGTGTAGTTGCCTGCATTGGTGCTGCTGGTGAAGGTGAGGCTGCCGCAGGTGCTATTGGCGTTGCAACTAGTGAGACCGACGATTTCCCTCTGATTCAAAAGAAAAAGGTCAGCCTAATGGCCGACCTTACGCAATTTTCTAGTCTCAACTTCCGCGGCAAAAAACTCGCCTTCTATGGCAAAAATCTCAGCTTCTGTGGCACTTTACGTTACGACAGAGCACCCGCCAATACATCAAGAAAACTGCGAGAAGTCCGGTTTACGTTTTTGAAAAAATGCCATGAATGCTTCCTTTGCTTCTGGTGCAGTCAACATAGTGCGGAAGTGAACGTTTTCTTCACCCATTTTGGCGACGATAGCTTCTTGTTGATTGCTCTTCATCAGGCGCTTGGTAGCGCGAATAGAAGCAGCTGGCAAGGCGACTAATTTAGCGACTTGTTTCTGCGCATAAGGCATTAATTCTTCTAGCGGCAAGACTTTATTAACGAAGCCAATTTCGTAGGCTTCTTGAGCACTAAATGCTTCGCCTAGCATCAATTTTTCTGCTGCGTGTTGATAGCCGACGATTTGTTGGAAAATCAAGCTGGAAGCGAATTCTGGACACAAGCCCAATTGCGTGAACGGCATAGACAGTTTGGCGTTGTCGGCCAGATACACCATGTCGCAATGCATCAGCAAGGTAGTACCGATACCAACTGCAGCGCCAGATACCGCAGCAACAACTGGTTTGCTAGTGTGACTTAAGGCATGCATGAACTGGTAGACCGGTGGCACGCCCGCGTGCTCGGCGGTGGCGTTCTTCATGAAGTCTTCCAGATCATTGCCTGCAGTAAAAATCTCTGGCCTGCCGCTGATCAAAATAGCGCGCACGGCAGTGTTATCTTCTGCTGCGGTAATTGCGTCTGCCATTGCCTGGTACATCGCGGCAGTAATGGCGTTTTTCTTTTCTGGGCGATTGAATGCAATCGACAAAACGCCATTCTCTATTTGGGTCAAAATATCCATGTGATCTCCTGAGTTTTGATTAAATTTATGGTGTACAGATTATGCTGGAATTTGCTGAATCAAGCTCACTATCCATTTTTAGCTTGATCGATCAATAAAAAACCGCACAGAAAATTTCATATGCGGTTTTTTGTTTTATCAAGTAGCGGAAACTTTGAGTAAGTATAGCGAGCGGCTCAAGGTTTAATCGAGAAGCGCAGGCGTACTTTAGTACGTTGAGCATCGCAGGTTAAAGATTGAGTTGCGCGGTAGCTTAATCAAAGTCTTCCATTTACATGCGTTCGAAAATGCCTGCTGCCCCCATGCCGGTACCAACGCACATCGTCACCATGCCGTACTTCAGATTATTACGATGCAAAGCATGGATCGTGGTCGCAGAACGGATCGCGCCAGTCGCGCCCAACGGATGGCCGAGAGCAATCGCGCCGCCCATAGGATTGACTTTGGCTGGATCTAGACCGAGGTCTTGTACCACTGCCAGAGACTGCGCTGCAAAGGCTTCGTTCAGCTCAAACCAGTCGATCTGATCTTGCGTAATACCAGCGGCACGACAGGCTGCGGGAATCGCTTCTTTAGGACCGATACCCATGATTTCTGGTGGTACGCCGCGTACTGCGAAGGATGCGAAACGTGCCAGCGGAGTCAGGTTGAATTGCTTCAAAATCTTTTCACTAACTAAGATCAGTGCGCCAGCGCCGTCAGACGTTTGCGAGCTGTTACCCGCAGTCACACTACCTTTGTTTGCGAACACCGGGCGCAGTTTTGCCAAGCCTTCTAAGGATGTATCTGGGCGTGCGCCTTCGTCACGGCTGACGGTGCGGGTTTTTAATTCGATCTCGCCAGTCAACAGATTTGGTACGCGGTCGATGATGTCAACCGAAGTAGTTTCCGCATCAAAGTAACCCGCGTTTTGCGCAGCGATGGCACGTTGATGAGATTGTAGGGCAAACGCATCTTGCGCTTCACGCGAGACTTTCCATTGTTGCGCGACCTTCTCTGCCGTCAGACCCATGCCGTAGGCCATGCCGACGTTTTCGTCTTTCAGAATCGCCATGTTCATCGATGGATTGTTACCCATCATTGGCACCATGGACATTGATTCAACACCACCAGCAATCATGACATCTGCCTGACCAACGCGGATACGATCTGCCGCCATTGCCACTGCTGTGATACCGGATGCGCAATAACGATTGATGGTGACGCCACCGATGGTGTTTGGCAAACCTGCCAACAAGATACCCATACGAGCTAGATTCAGACCCTGCGGACCTTCTGGGAAAGAGCAGCCGATGATGGCGTCTTCTGCCAGTTTTGGATCAAGATTAGGTACTTGGGCAAATGCAGATTGCAATACGCGCACCAGCAAATCGTCAGGACGTGTATTACGGAACATGCCGCGACCAGATTTGCCGATCGGGGTCCGTGTTGCTGAGACGATGTAAGCGTCTTGAAGTTGTTTAGTCATGTTGTGTACTCCGATTAGTTTCTAACTGGCTTGCCAGTTTGCATCATGCCCATGATCCGCTCTTGCGTTTTTGGATGATTCAACAATTCCATAAACGCTTTGCGCTCCAGGTCGAGCAACCATTGTTCGCTGACCAGACTACCGTTGTCGATGTCGCCACCGCTGACTACTTCGGCAATCATCTTGCCGAGCTTGTAATCATGTGCAGAGATGAAACCGCCATCACGCATATTGATCAGTTGTGCTGCGATCGATGCGATACCGTGACGACCAGTGACTGGCACCAGCTTGCGCATTGGTGCGCGATAGCCAGCATCAAACATGGCGCGTGCTTCAACTTTCGCTACATGC
The DNA here is from genome assembly GCF_035018705.1 of Undibacterium sp. RTI2.2. NCBI lineage: Bacteria > Pseudomonadati > Pseudomonadota > Betaproteobacteria > Burkholderiales > Oxalobacteraceae > Undibacterium > Undibacterium sp. RTI2.2. The sequence continues at coordinate 100,432 of NZ_JASJXN010000017.1, forward strand.
AACAATTCGTAGGCATTGAATACGATTACGTCGTCTTGCGACAGGTAACCCATTTTTTGCGCTTCTAATGCAGACTTGGATACTGCGGCTGTCGCTGCATTGGTGAAATAGTTCTTCAGGAATTGCAGCAGGTCAGTACCTTTGGCATCGGCTGCAGCACGGACTGCGGCTTCTTTCAAACCACCACCGCCTGGTACCAGACCTACACCAACTTCGACCAGACCAATATACGATTCGATAGAAGCCACGCGTTTCGCTGCGTGCATCATCAGTTCGCAACCACCGCCGAGTGCCAGACCGGCAACTGCAGCGACGACAGGTACATTAGCGTATTTCAATCCTTGATGCGCTTGTTGCAGACGCGAGATCGCTGGCTCGATGGCTTTGACGCCACCAGACATAAACAATGGCAACATCGCTTGCAAATCAGCACCTGCTGAGAAGGCACCACCTTCGGCTGCATCAGCATTCCAGATTACCAGACCTTTGTAATTCTTCTCGGCTTCGGCAATCGCTTTTTCCATGCCTTCGATTACGCCAGGACCAATCACGTGCATCTTAGTCTTCATGGACAAGATCAGTACGTCATCAGGCTTCTGGTCAGTACCTTGGTGCCAGATACGAACGGAGTCGTCTTCGAAGAACGTCGTGCCAGCGGTTGCACCAGTCGGTGCACCAGCGCCCAATACAGGAGCGCGGAAAGCCTGACGGTCATATACCGCTAATGTAGAACGTGGTACATAAGTGCTGCTCGCCGCTGACCAGGAGCCTTCTGCTGTATGTACGCCTGTGCGTCCGTCAAATACCCAAGCTGGCAAGGGTGCGTTACACAATGCTTTACCCGCATCAATATCCTCTTTCACCCAACCAGCAACTTCTTGCCAGCCGGATGCTTGCCATGTCTCGAACGGACCGACATTCCAGCCGAAGCCCCAACGCATTGCGAAATCGATGTCGCGTGCATTGTCGGCAATCGTTGCACCATGTACAGCGATGTAGTGGAAAGCATCGCGGAAAATCGCCCACAGGAACTGCGCCTGTACATTGGTCGATTCACGCAAGGTTTTCATTTTCTTGACGGGATCTTTTTCTTTCAGCATACGGGCAACAACGTCATCCGCTTTCGCGCCGCCAGTCACATATTGTGCTGTGGCGAAATCTAGGCGCTGAATATCTTTGCCTACTTTTTTATAGAAACCTGCGCCAGTTTTGGAACCCAGTGCACCGGCGGCAACCAGTTTCGCTAATACTTCTGGGGTTTTGTAGACAGCAAAAAATGGATCGTCGGACAAATTATCTTGCATCGTTTTGATGACATGACCCATCGTGTCCAGACCTACGACGTCGGCGGTACGGAAAGTACCGGACGAAGCGCGGCCGAGTTTTTTACCGGTCAGATCATCGACGACATCGACGGACAAGCCGAATTTTTCTGCCTCATGAATCGTGGCGAGCATACCGAAAATACCAACACGGTTGGCGATGAAGTTCGGTGTATCTTTGGCGCGTACAACGCCTTTGCCCAATGTAGTAGTCAGGAAACCTTCGAGCTGGTCGATGATTTCTGGACGGGTTGCTACCGTCGGTATTAATTCAACCAGGTGCATATAGCGCGGTGGGTTGAAGAAATGCACGCCGCAGAAACGGGCTTTTAATTCAGCCTCAAAACCTTCGGACAAGGCCGTAATGGACAGACCAGATGTGTTGGATGCGAAGATCGCGTTTGGTGCGATGTAAGGGGACACTTTCTTATACAGATCATGCTTCCAGTCCATGCGCTCAGCAATCGCTTCAATGATCAGGTCGCAACCTTTGAGCAATTCCAGATTGTCTTCGTAATTAGCGACTTCAATCAGGGCTGCGTCATCTTTGTTGCCGAACGGAGCAGGACTCAATTTTTTCAGGTTCTCGATCGCGCGCAAAACGATACCGTTTTTCGGGCCTTCTTTGGCTGGCAGATCAAACAATACGACAGGTACTTTTGCGTTGATGCAGTGCGCAGCAATTTGCGCGCCCATCACACCGGCACCAAGAACGGCGACTTTTTTAACGATGAAATTGGTCATTTTTAACCTCATGTGGAATTCGTAGAACAACGAAAAGCAATTTCTTTGTGCCCTCTCTCAATGATGAGAGAGGCTTAGATCTCATAGGGTTCGCCACGCGCACCGCTTGAAATGGAAGAGAGGCGTAAAGGTGTATATGTTGCACCCCACGCCTGCTCAGTATTTCATCAGAACAAATCAGCTTCGAGCGATAACAGATTTGCAGAACCAGAACGTGCCTGGCGGATCAGCATCGCTGTTTCTGGATACAGACGTGCAAAGTAGAAACGAATTGTCGCTAATTTTGCTTTGTAGAAGGTGTCGCCGGAATCTTGTTTTTCCAGAGCGATTTTTGCCATTTGCGCGAAGAAGTAGCTGTACACCATGTGACCGACAACACGCAGATACGGTACAGCAGCAGCGCCGACTTCATCTGGATTCTGGAACGCCTTCATACCGATTTCCATTGTCAGCTTCGTGACTTTGTCGCCCAACTCAGCCAATGGAGTAACGAATTCGCTCATTGCTTCATTGGTGCCATTAGCTTCAACAAATGCTTGTACCTTTGCACCGAACTTGCGCAACTTAGCGCCGTTATCACCCAAGACTTTACGACCTAACAAATCCAAAGACTGGATTGTGTTAGTGCCTTCGTAGATCATGTTGATACGTGAATCACGTACATATTGCTCCATGCCCCACTCAGCGATAAAACCGTGGCCGCCATATACCTGCATACACTCAGAGGTGGCTGTCCAAGCGTTATCGGTGATGAAGGCTTTGATGATTGGTGTCAAGAGTGCGACTTCGTCAGCGCATTCTTTGCGGACTTCTTCATCAGGGTGATTTAATTCTTTATCCAGCTGCAAAGCAACGTAGGCGCAAAATGCACGTCCACCCTCAGCATAGGCTTTGGCGGTAAATAACATACGACGCACATCAGCATGCACGATGATAGGATCGGCTGGCTTGTCTGGTGCTTTTACGCCGGACAAGCTGCGCATTTGCAGACGGTCTTTTGCGTAGATCAGGGCATTTTGGTAAGCGATTTCAGTCAAGCCCAGGGATTGCATACCCACACCCAGACGTGCTGCATTCATCATGACGAACATCGCGTTGAGGCCTTTGTTCGGCTGACCGATCAACCAACCTTTTGCGCCGTCCATATTCATCTGGCAAGTTGAGTTGCCATGGATACCCATTTTTTCTTCGATCGCGCCGCAGAAAATAGGATTACGCGCACCAACGCTGCCATCCGCATTAGGTAAAAATTTAGGCACGATGAACAGAGAAATCCCTTTGGAGCCTTCTGGTGCTCCAGGCAAACGTGCCAGCACCAGATGCACGATGTTATCAACCATGTCGTGCTCACCAGCGGAGATAAAAATCTTCGCGCCGGAGATCATGTAGGAGCCATCAGCTTTTGGCTCGGCTTTAGAACGCAACATACCAAGATCAGTGCCGCAATGTGGCTCGGTCAGGCACATCGTGCCAGTCCACTCGCCGCTGATCAGTTTTGGCAAGTACAAATCTTTCTGTTCTTGTGTACCGTGTTCGTGGATACATTCGTAGGCGCCGTGTGATAAACCTGGGTACATAGTCCAGGCTTGATTGGCAGAATTCATCATTTCGTAAAATGAATTATTCAGCACCAGTGGCAAGCCTTGGCCGCCGTATTCCGGGTCGCAAGACAATGCTGGCCAGCCAGCTTCTACGTATTGTTTGTAGGCTTCTTTAAAGCCTTTTGGTGTGGTAACAGCGTGCGTTACTTTATCGTGATGGCAACCTTCACGATCGCCAGAATGGTTTAATGGGAACAAGACTTGCGAAGTGAATTTGCCACCTTCTTCTAATACTTGATTGATGATATCGGCATCAATTTCTTCGTATTTTGGCAAATGCTTTAGTTCGCCTTCTACGGCTAACAGCTCATGCAGAACGAACTGCATATCACGCAAGGGAGCGACGTATTGACCCATGATTTTCTCCTGAAGACTAAAAAGTAAAACAAAATTAAGACGGCGTTATTACATTCTTTATGACATTCTTTATGACTACTTACCTGGCGACGATTTAAGTGGTCGCTTGTTGATCAATTACAAGCCACTTATTGATGGCTTGTTAAATCGAATTAAGCCGTGACAGCTTTTTCCACTTGCGGCGCATAACATTCAATCAATCTTTCAAACCCTGCTGCGGCTCTTTCTACACTGCCTGGCTTGCGTAAAAACCGTGCGTCGTGGTGTAGTGCCAAAATCAGCCCATACATTTCATACACTATCTGCTCCGGGTCTACATCTTGATCCAAGTGACCCAACTGTATTGCCAAGGTTGCGGCACGACGCAATGCGCCTTGCCATGCATGCACCATACCTACCAGCTCATCACGGATGGGGCCTTGGCGATCATCGTATTCGGCTGCGCCGCTGATATAGATGCAACCGGAGGCGATTTCAACCGTGACGCGTTTGACCCATAAGGCAAACATGGATTGCAAACGCGGCAGACCACGTTCTTCTTTCATGCTGGGATAAAACACTTCTTGCTCAAAATGTTGGTGATACAACTTTAGCACTTCGATCTGCAAATCTTCACGCGAGCCGAAGTGAGCAAACACGCCAGACTTGCTCATGTTCATTTTGTCGGCCAGCAAACCTATCGTTAAACCTTCGATACCATCGCGGCTAGCGGCGTCTAAGGCCACGTCCAAAATGGCGGCGCGGGTAAGTTCGCCTTTACGCATAAATTTTGATGTCATATTCATATTACATTTTTCGTATTGAAATGATGCACAGACGCACAACTATGATGCAAACATGTGAATTAATCGAACGCTCGTACTATTAAGCACAGCGCACTAAAAGTCAAACTAGAAAACGGCTTTAGAGGAGAGTATCTATTTAGAGGACGACAATTTGGGGCTAAACACCTAAGGTAAATCATTAATGCTCACCAGGCTCCTAAGTTTTTGGACTTACGAGAATTGCTTGATATTACCGAATTACGATTTTTTCTGAGGCCATTATTGAGGCCATATATAAATCAAAGATCAAACTAAAGTCTCCCGCCCTTTTTAATTTCTGCTGAAATCGAGCAAACGCCGGTCTCGTTTGGTAGGACGTCCGGTGAGTGTAGCACTCGGTTCGCGGAAATATTTTCTGTCTTGTGCAAGCTTGGCTCGCTGGGCGATGCTGGCCTCGGTTTCTTGATACATGCTCTGTGCAACTACAGCGGAGCCGCGCGTATCAGATATCCGCAGCACTTGAATAATCCAAATCTGGTCAGCATGATGAATTTCTAGCAGATCACCAGGCTTGACGTTATGGGCAGGCTTAATACGTTCTTCGTTTTGCAGCACACGTCCTAATTCGACCGCATTGGTGGCGAGGGTACGGGTTTTAAAAAATCTGGCGGCCCATAGCCATTTGTCGATTCTGATACTGTTCATTTGCCCTAAAACTTGTCCCACGATTGTCCCGTTTATATGTGCCTAGTGTGTCGTCAAACTGTCGTCAATTTGTCGTTAATATGTAATTTGGCTGTCTGACCAGTGCGGGTAGAGTATCATTTTTTCTCTCCTGACCAAGCTCTGACTGTTTACAAAGTCTTGGGTTTAGATCAGACACATTGTGCATTTTTGTTTTATTGAATGTATTTCACCCCCCACTCAATTACAAGAGATTTGTTGGGCACTGTGAACAGGTTGCACAAAGAAAGTGCAAATGCTGCGCCGCGCATAGACAAATGCTTGTACGGTCGTACAATCCGCAGACCAAGCAATTGCTTTCTAATAAAGATTCCCATGAGCTCATTAGATGATCTAAGCGGAAGAAAACGCGCGATTTTGATTGCTGCGGAGAAGTGTTTTGCAGAGCAAAGCTACCAGGGTGTATCGATACGCGATATTGCTCATGAAGCTGGCGTGCCAGTCGCACTGGTGGGATATTATTTTGGCGCAAAAAATGAGTTGTATCACGCCATCTACGAGCACCATAGCAGCTATATGGCAGAGCGCCTGTCAGAGCTACGGCTGGCGAAATTACATACCAATCCCGAAGTCGCCTTAAACGCCATTATTGCCGCCTTTATTACTCCGGTGTTAAAACTGAATGAGCAGGATCATGGCGTTAATTTCTCGCGCATTGTGATGCGCGGCGTGGTGGACAGACATGAGGCGAGCGACCGGATTACCCGTGAGTTTTATGATCCCATGGCAAGAGAATTTATCGCCGCCTTAAGCGGCGCTTTGCCTACGGCATCCAAAGCCACTGTTTTCTGGTGCTATCAATTTGCACTTGGGGCGTTATTGCATCACGTGGTAGATACGCGGATTGAGCGTTTATCAGAAGGATTATGTCCGGCACGTAATGCCGCTGTTGCTGCGCCCTATTTATTGAGATTTATCACTGCCGGGATACAGGCAGCAGCGGGATAAACAAGGGATCGAACAATTAGGTTTAAAGATTGATCGCAGTGCGACTACGGTGCCATAGTGAACAGATCATCCAAACTAAAAATCAATATACTCCCCCAATTTTTTAATAAATAATGCCAAATGTCCAATGATTAATTGGACATCTTAAATATACTATATAGGAGTATATTTAATTCTTGATACATTTACGATAAATCAGGAAGACTATTTAACCCAGATTTTCCATTGGAACAGCGACAAGTGTGCCTTTGGCGGACTGACTGGCTAGACGCGACGACGACGC